>CAMLNT010000135.1 GCA_946481425.1 uncultured Brevundimonas sp. | reverse complement strand
GCTGGAGCTGGCCCGCAACGTCTACATCAACGGCGAATGCATCCGCCTGGACGGCGCGATCCGGCTGGCGCCGCGCTGATCTGGATACGGGCCGTCGGTCGCGGCGGCCCGTTTCTGCCTGATGCCAGAGCTGAAATTGAAGAAGCCCGCCGCGGGGGATAACACGCGGCGGGCTCTGCTCTTCATCAGGAGCGGGCGTTTCCTCCCCGAAACGCCGGAAGCCGCCGAAGCGACCTCGCTGGCCCGGAAGAAACGCCACTACGGCCGTTCTGTCAATCGATCCGAAGCGTCAAAAGCGGGGGAAAGTCAAAGTGATCGCCGATCAGTTTCCCCGACGGCAGGCTACTCAGCCTTGGCGGCTCACGATGGCCTTCACGGCGTCGACCATGAGGCTGCGCGAGACAGTCTGCTGGCCGGGACGCTCGTCCTTCCAGGTCTTCAGATCCGCGTTTGCCGCCAGCTCGCGCCCCAGGTCCAGATCCTTGATGGTGACCTGTCCGGCGGCCCGCTCGTCCTCGCCTATGATGATCGCGGCGGGGCTGAGCCGGCGGTCCGCGTATTTCATCTGGGCCTTCATGCCGGAGCGGCCGAGATAGACCTCGGCGGCGATCCCGGCGCGGCGAAGCTCTGAGGCCACCGCGAAATAGTCGGTCATGGCGGATTCATCGAACGCGATGACCACGACCGGCCCACGCACCTCGGAGGCCTGGTCCCGCATAGTCTGAAGCGCCACAGCCAGTCGGCTGACCCCGAAGGAAAAGCCGGTCGCAGGCGTCCGCTCTCCGGTGAAGCGCGCGACCAGATCGTCGTAGCGTCCGCCGCCGCCGACCGAGCCCAGCTTGAGCGACTCGACGGGTCCCTTGAGGATGAGTTCCGCCTCGAAGACCGCGCCAGTGTAATATTCCAGGCCGCGCACGACCGAGGGGTCGAACACAGCTCGATCTTCGGCGACCCCCAAGCCCTTCAGGGCGGAGTCAATGCGGGCGAGTTCCTCCAGGCCCTGGTCGCCTTCCGCCGAGCCGCCGACCACACTGGCGAGGGTGTCCAGCGCGCCTGTCCGCCCCGTGGCCGCGGCCGTCAGGAAGGTAAGGACGGCGCCGATCTGTTCACCGGAGAGCTCTGCCCCCTTGGTAAAGGCGCCGGACTCGTCCAGACGGCCCTTGCCGAGCAGGTCGCGCACGCCGTCGTCGCCGAGGCGATCAAGCTTGTCGATGGCCCGAAGGACGGCCAGCTTCTGGCCGGGGTCGGCGACGCCCGAGCGATCCAACAGGCCGTTCAACAACTTGCGGGTGTTGATCTTCACGACTGCTCCGCCCTCGGGCACGCCGGCGGCGGTCAGGCCTTCGACGGCCATGGCGATGATTTCGGCGTCGGCCTCCGGGCGGTCAGAGCCAACCGTGTCGGCGTCGCACTGGATGAACTCGCGGAAGCGGCCAGGCCCGGGCTTCTCGTTGCGCCAGACGGGCCCGAAGGCATAGCGGCGGTAGGGCTTGGCCAGGCTTTGCCAATGTTCGGCGGCGAAGCGGGCGAGGGGCGCAGTCAGGTCGTAGCGGAGCGCCAGCCACTGCTCGTCGTCGTCCTGGAAGGCGAACACGCCCTCATTTGGACGGTCCGCGTCGGGAAGGAACTTGCCGAGCGCGTCGGCGTGCTCGATGGCCGGAGTGTCGAGGGGCTCGAAGCCCCAGCGCTCGTAGATGTCGGAGACGGCCGAGACGATGCGGCGCTCGGCGACCAGGTCGCGGCCGCGGCGGTCGATCAGGCCGCGAGGCTTGCGGGCTTCGGGACGGAAATCCTGGGAGTCGGACATGGGCGGCGCTTAGCGCGCCGCCCGCTCCAAGGCAATCAGGCGGTCGCCTCGCGGCGCAGGGGCAGGAGGCGGCGATAGGTCAGGGAGCGCCAGATCCATTCGATGGGCCCCATGCGGAAGAAATGTAGCCAAATCGGCGACCAGATCAGCTGGACGATCCACACGGCGCCGATCAGCTGCCACATCTCGGGCCAGCCGATCTCGCCGTAGTAGCCGAGGCCCCGCCCGCCATAGGCGATGGTGGTCATGATCAGTGTCTGGGTCAGATAGTTGGTGAAGGCCATGCGGCCGGCCGAGATCAGTGGGTGCAGGAGCGCCTTCAGGCCGAACTTCAGGAGCAGGATCAGCACGCTGGCATAGCCGAGCGAAACCAGCGGAACCAGGAAGGTCGCATAGGGCCGCATCATGGTCGGGAAGAAGTCGAAGCCCGAGGCGAGAATGCCGTTGCTCTCGCCCCAGATGAGCCAGAGGCAGCCGCCGGCGACCAGGACCGAAAGCAGGTAGACCCAGGCCGGGGACCGGCCGGCCAGGAAGCCGGCCTTGAACAGGCCCATGCCGATCAGCATCAGGCTGATGGTCATGGGGATGAAGCCGAGCACGATGAAGGGCGCGGTCTGAGCCCACAGGCCGAACTGGTGGAGGGTCACCGAGACCGCGTCGCCGCGCATCGCGGCGATCATCTCGGCCAGCTGCTCGGGGGAGGTGGCTGCCCCCTGCTGGGCCATGGCGGCCTCCAGCTGATCCGCAGGCATCTGCTGCATCCCGACGAACATGCCTTCGAACAGCAGGCACATCATCAGATAGAGAGGGATGCCGACCATCAGAAGCTTGCGCGGGCCCCAGCCCCGCATCAGGAGCACGATGAAGCCGGTCAGTGCGTAGAGCAGCAGGATATCGCCAAACCAGAAGGCGGCGCCGTGGACCAAGCCGAAGAGAGCCAGCCAGAAGAGGCGTGACCGCAGCAGCCTGCCCCGGTCGGGATCGGAGCGGTCGCCGCCGACGAGGAAGATCGACACCCCGAAGAGCATCGAGAACAGGGTCCGCATCTTGTCCTTGAAGAAGACGTCCATGACCAGCCAGCCGGAGGCGGCTTCGGCGTCCCAGCCGGGCTGGGTGGACGGCACGGTCGAGACTGTGTGCGGCCAGAAGAAGACCATGGCGTTGACGGCCAGGATGCCGAGGACCGCGAAGCCGCGGACAAGGTCCAGGCTATCGAAGCGGTCGGCCCGTCGGACCGGTGAAAGGACGGCGGCCCCGGCTGCAGTTGTCTCGGTCAAGCGATCCTCCCCCGATTGATCGACCGAACGACGCTAGCTGGATTCTGACGGATTGTCCTGTCCGCCACGCAGCAGGTGCGGCGGTGTGCGCAGAGATTCAGGCTTGGTCACGAAGGCGATGAGCCCGACCATGAGCCCCGCCCAGCCAGCGTAGGCGGCGCCGACGAGGGCGGTCACGGGCAGTAGGCCCACCCCGTACAGAAAGAAGGTCGTCTCGGCGACGCCGAGGCCCTGGGCCGGTCCCGTCACGCGCAGCCAGCCGCCGATGACCAGAGCCAGGACGAGCAGGAGCTGCATGGCCACGGCGAAGACGGCGCCGAACAGGGTAAAGCGCCACAGGACGCCCAGCCGGGTGGCTGGCTTCCGGGTCTTGTTCCATTCGAGCCGCAGCAGCCACAGGCCCGCGCCGACGCCGAGTGTGGCGGCGATCAGGCTCAGGAGGCGCCAGTCCATGTCGAGGCCGAAGGTGAAGGCCTGGGGCGGGAAGACCAGCAGGGTGATCAGGATCGGCGGCCAGGCGATGGCGGCCAGGGCCGAGACCGGCGCCCAAAGGTAGGGGCTCTCGCGCCACTGGATCGGCGCGGCGCCGGGCAGGCGACGGTTGCTCTCGGCGATTTCGCGCAAGGGCTTGGCGGCCCGCGACTGGGTCAGCTTGCGGCTCGCTTCGATCAGATCGGGCGCACGGCTCATCGCGTCGGCTCCGGCGTCGGGCCGGAATAGTCGTAAAAGCCGCGGCCGGTCTTGCGGCCGAGCCAGCCGGCCTCGACGTATTTCACCAGCAGCGGACAGGGGCGGTACTTGGTATCGCTCATGCCGTCGTGGAGGACATTCATGATGGCGAGGACCACGTCGAGGCCCATGAAGTCCCCGAGCTCCAGCGGGCCCATCGGATGGTTGGCGCCGAGCTTGAGCGAGGTGTCGATGGAGCGGACGTCGCCAACGCCTTCGTATAGGGCGTAGATGGCCTCGTTGATCATCGGCACAAGGATGCGGTTCACGATGAACGCCGGATAGTCCTCGGCGTCGGTGGTGACCTTGCCCAGGCTCTCTGAGAAGACCTTGATGGTCTCGTAGGTGGCCGGCGCCGTGGCGATGCCGCGGATGATCTCGACCAGGCGCATGATCGGCGCCGGGTTCATGAAATGCAGGCCGATGAATTTCTCGGGCCGGTCGGTCGCGGCCGCCAGGCGGGTGATCGAGATCGATGAAGTGTTCGAGGCCAGGATGGTCTGGGGCAACAGGTGCGGCGTCAGGCTCTGGAAGATGGCCTTCTTGACCGCCTCGTCCTCCGTCGCGGCCTCGATGACCAGATCCACGGCGCCGGCCTGGGCGGCGTCGGCAGTCGGTGTGATGCGCGACAGGGCGGCTTTCGCGTCGGCCTCAGTGATCGCGCCCTTGCCGACCTGACGGGCGAGGTTCTTCTCGATTTCGACGAGGGCGGCCTGCAGACGCTCGGCGCTCATGTCGTGCAGGCGAACCTCGCGGCCGCCCAGTGCGCACACATGGGCGATGCCCGATCCCATCTGACCGGCGCCGATGACGCCGACGGTATTGATGTCGCCCATACTCTCTTTCGCGCCCTTCAAGGCGTCTGCTTACGCGGCCCGGCAATCTGGCGAAGGCGGGCGGCGCTGGCAAGCGGCGCCGGCGTTCCCGCAGGATGTGGGGGTTTCATGCCACGGGTGGCCTGTTCAGGAATGGCGCTCCGGCGGTCCGAAAACACAGCTCCAGAGCGCCAGATCGCGCCAAAGCGCCACGGGAGGTGTCAGGCTGGGAAACACGGACACTGTCACTCACTGACACCCTCCTGGGGGCCCGTTGAACGCTCACGATGTCAAAGACCGGTCGTCGCGGGAGTATGCGGGTGGTGGCGAGGACGGGGATGAAGGCGGCGACACGCTTCGGTTCAAGCCCGCTTTTATCGTCATCCCGGCCGGAGCGAAGCGGAGAGCCGGGACCTAGACTCGTGGGCGCCGCTTGCGCTTAGGCCCGGATCGTAGCCCTTGCGTGGCTTATCCGGGGTGACGGCGATTCCCGCTTCGAACCGCGGACGAACCGGCCTTTCCAACGTCGTGCGATGGCCTAGGGTGCGGGCAAGTGGAGGAACAGGGTCCATGTGGGTGTTGCTGGGCGTGGCGGTGCTGGTGCTGGGGTTTGTGCTCCGGCTCAATCCGCTGGTGGTGATCGTGTTGTCGGCGCTGGTCACAGGCGTGACCGCGGCGATCGCGCCGGGCGTGGGGGTCATGGAACTGGGCCAGGCGGCGGTGGACACCCTTGCGGCGCTCGGCAAGGCCTTCAACGACTACCGCTACATCTCGGTGATCTGGATCGTCCTTCCGCTGATCGGTGTGCTGGAGCGCTACGGCCTGCAGGAGCGGGCCAAGATGCTGGTCTCCAGGTTCCGGGCGGCGACGACGGGGCGGATTCTGCTAGGCTATTTCATCCTGCGCCAGGTTTCCTCCGCGCTGGGCCAGACCAAGCTGGGCGGCCATCCGCAGATGGTGCGGCCGCTGATCGCGCCCATGGCCGAGGCGGCTGCCGAGACGCGCGATCCGGACATCACCGATGACACCCGGCACCGCATCCGCAGCCACGCGGCGGCGGCTGACAACATCGCGCTGTTCTTCGGCGAGGACATCTTCATCGCCATCTCATCGATCCTGCTGATCAAGGGCTTCCTCGAGGCGAACGGTGTGATGGTTGAGCCGCTGGACCTGTCGGTCTGGGCCATTCCGACGGCTATCGTCGCGCTGCTGATCCACGGGACGCGGCTGTTGCTGCTGGATCGGACGCTGGGCCGGGAGGCGCGGTCGTGATCACCCTGATCCACGTCTACTGGCTGGCCGGGCTGATGTTTGCGGCCTTCTCCGTCCTGACCCTTATGGACCGGACGCACAATCGGCGGCTCGGCACGGCGACCTTCTGGGGCCTGCTGGCGACGAGTTTCCTGTTCGGCTCCTGGTTGTCGGACCTGGCGAACGGGGTGCTGGTGCTGCTGATGGGCATTCTCGCGGGCCTGAAGCTGCTGGGTCACGGGCAGGGCGACACGACCTCGCCGGAAGAGCGGCTGGCGAGCGCCGAGCGGCGCGGTGACTGGCTGTTCCTGCCCGCCCTCATCATTCCGGCGATGGCCCTGCTGGGCGTACTGGTGCTGGAGAAGATCGACATCGGCGGCTGGCGGCTGTTCGGCGAGGAGCAGCCGACCATTATCGCTCTGGCGCTCGGCGTGGTCGTGGCCCTGACGGTAGCGGTTGCTTGGCTGAAGCCCGCGCCCATGGTCCCGCTGCAGGAGGGCCGACGGCTGATGGACCAGGTCGGCTGGGCCGGCATCCTGCCCCAGACCCTGGCGGCCCTGGGCGCGGTCTTCGCCCTGGCGGGGCTGGGCGACCGGGTGGGCGAGGTCCTGACCCAGTATCTTCCGCTCGACCTGAGACTGGTGGCGGTGATCGTCTATTGCGTGGGCATGGCCGCCTTCACCTTCATCATGGGCAATGCGTTCGCAGCGTTTCCGGTGATGACCGCGGCGGTGGGCCTGCCGATCGTGGTGCTGGAGTTCGGTGGCGATCCGGCCATCGTCTGCGCCA
>CAMLNT010000134.1 GCA_946481425.1 uncultured Brevundimonas sp. | reverse complement strand
GCTTGCGGGCTTCCTGGATCGCGATCGCTTCCTTGTTGGTGTCGATCACGAACATGATGTCGGGGATGCCGCCCATGTCCTTGATGCCGCCCAGCGACAGTTCCAGCTTGTCGCGCTCGCGGGTCAGGCCCAGGCGTTCCTTCTTGCCGCGGCCCTGGCCTTCGCCCTCCAGCAGGCCTTCCAGCTCGCGCAGGCGGGCGATCGAGCCCGAGACGGTGCGCCAGTTGGTCAGGGTGCCGCCGAGCCAGCGGTGGTTGACGTAGTACTGGGCGCAGCGCTTGGCGGCCTCGGCCACCGGGTCCGACGCCTGGCGCTTGGTGCCGACGAACAGGACGCGGCCGCCCTTGGCGGCGACGTCGCGAACGGCGACCAGGGCCTGGTGCAGCAGCGGCAGCGTCTGCGACAGGTCGAGGATGTGAATGTTCGAGCGCGAGCCGAAGATGTACTTGTCCATCTTCGGGTTCCAGCGGTGCGTCTGGTGGCCGAAGTGGGCGCCTGCTTCGAGCAGGCCACGCATGGAGATGTCAGGCAGAGCCATCTGTATTTCTTTCCTTTATCCGATCAATCCGCCGCAGGCGCTTAAAGGCCGTGAGAGCCCTCGGAACGGAGCGAGCCGGGATGTCTCCCCGAAACGCGCCACGCCTGCGTGTGAAGTGCGGCGGCGAGATAGGCCGCAATTGCGCAAAATGCAAGGCCTTGGGCCGCGACGGCGCGCCGACTATACCATCGACCAAGGATCCAGGAGTTCGATCATGAAGACCGCCGCCCTCGCTTTCGCCGCTTCGCTCGCTGTGGCCGGCGCCGCCGCCGCCCAGGAACATGACCATCCGCACGGCGACCACGGCGCGCACGGGGCAGCGCCCGCGGCGACCCCGGCGGCCCAGGACGACCATGCCGGCCATGGCGAGCACGCGCACGACGCCGCCCACTTCGCCACCGCCCGGCACGCCGAACACCGACTGCGCGACACCATCGCGGCCATGCAGGCCGGCACGCTGGACTACGCGACCATGGGCCCCGAACTGGCCGAGGCCGTCCGCGCCCAGTCCGCGACGATGCAGCCGACCCTGGCCTCGTGGGGCGAGCTCCAGACGCTCGAGCACCTGGGCCAACCGGTCGAAGGCGCCCACCAGTTCGGCGCCACCTTCGCCAACGGCCAGACCTCCGTCTGGACCATCCGCATCGACGGCGAGGACATCATCCAGGGGCTGATGGTGCAGTAGGGCCTAGCCCACGAACCCCGCAGCCCGTTTCAGCCGGTCGTTGATCGCCTCGCCGAGGCCTTCCGTGGGGATGGGCGCGACCGCGATCCCCTTCGGCTTCGTCCGGTCGGCCTCGCGCAGCATCCGGAACAGATTGGCGGCGGCTTCTCTCAGGTCGCCGCTCGGGCTCAGGCTGAACCGTCCTGGCTGGCCGAAGGCGAGGAAGGCCTCACCCTCGTCCGGGGCCTCGGCGTTGATCCGGACCGGCGCCTCCGGCGCATAGTGCAGCGTCAGCCGGCCGGGCGAGCGCTTCGCATCGTCTTCCGCCTCGGCCAGCGGGCCGACGACAGCCTCGATCTGGGCCCGGGTCACCGCGCCGGGACGCAGCAGCCGCACCTGATCCAGCACCGCCACGACCGTGCTCTCCAGCCCGACCGGGCAGGGGCCGCCGTCCAGGGCTGCGGCCACGAAGGCGCCCGTCTCCTCGACCGCATCCTCAAAGGTGGTCGGGCTCGGTCGCCCCGAGCGGTTGGCGGAGGGAGCGACGATGGGCCGGTCCACCGCCTCCAGCACGGCTCGCGCCATGGGGTGCGCCGGAATCCGGATGGCCGTCGTGTCGAGGCCCGCGCGCGCCAGGTCGCTGATAGCCTCGCGATCCTTCACCGGCAGCACCAGCGTCAGCGGCCCCGGCCAGAAGGTCTCGGCCAGCGCCCGCGCCCGGTCGTCGAACACCGCTAGGCCCTCCGCCTGTTCCAACGACGCGACATGCGAGATCAGCGGATTGAAGCGCGGCCGACCCTTGGCCTCGAAGATGGCGGCCACGGCTTGCGGGTCGCCCGCGTCCGCCGCCAGCCCGTAGACCGTCTCGGTCGGCAGCAGGACCAGCTTGCCCGCCTTCAGGGCACGGGCGGCGGCCGCGATGTCGTCAGGACGCTTCATCCCCGCTTCTGAAGGCCATGACGCCTGCTGGCGCAAGGGATCGAGATTATTTCATCCTCGGGGAAATGGCGCGGGCTAGGCTCTCGCGTCCCGGTCTTTGACATCGTAAGCGGCAGGCCGCGCCCGGCCTGGGCGGTCGAGTTGGACGAGTTGGACGGTGTTTTTCCGACCGCAGGCGGCCGGACGTTCAGCCCGGCTCAGGGCGCTCCGTGCGGACCCCGGTGATCGACATGGCCGCGATCAGGGATGAAGGGCAGCATCTTGCGCAGCTCGTTATCCTTGTCGAGGAACTGGTGCTTGAGCGCCGCCACCACGTGCAGCGCCACCAGCACGTAGAAGACCTTGGCGCCCTTGTCATGGACGGCGAAGAGCGCCTTTGCCGTCTCGCGGCCGCCCTCGACCGGCAGCAGGGGCGTCGCGAACAAGCCGTAGAAGTCGAAGCTAGAGTTGGCCGCGGAGACGGCAGCCCAGCCCGTGAGCGGCATGCCGATCATGACGACGTAGAAGCCCACATGGGTCACGCGAGCGACGATCCGCTGCCAGCGTGGCGTATCGACCGGTAGAGGCTTCCAGGGCTCCTTGAAGCGCCACAGGAGCCGCACGAGCGTCAGCGCGAGGATCAGCATGCCGCCGGACTTGTGCAGCATCATCCAGTAGCCACGATCGGACCCGGACACTTGGTCGGAAATCATCATCAGCCCGATCTGGCCGAGCGCCAGCAGGGCGATGATCCAGTGCAGGGCGATGGAGACGTTGGAATAGACGGCTGACGGCTGGGCCATTCGGCGCTCCTGCAATAAGGCCAAGCTAACCGCTGTTCGGCGTCGGCCTCAAGCATCCAAAACGTCGGCCGGCGCATTGTTCCGTCGCAACGGGAACGCCATCGCCATGCAAACCAGCCAACTTCACCGCGGCCGCCTGATTGATCACCTGCACCTGGTGGTGAGGGATATCGAAGCCAGCCGGACCTTCTACAAGGCCGTGCTCGAGGTGCTGGGCGTGCCGATCGGTGGCGAGGCCGACACCTATTTCTGGGCCGACGAGCTGTTCGTCTCGAGCGCTGACAGCGAGGCGGCCGCGGGCAAGCTGACGGGCCGGCACCACCTGGCCTTCCAGGCCAGGGATCGTGCGACGGTGGATCGCTTCCACGAGGCCGCCCTCAACGCCGGTGGCCAGGAAAACGGTCAGCCGGGCGAGCGGCCCTACCATCCCGGCTACTATGCCGCCTTCGTGCTCGACCCCGACGGCAACAACATCGAGGCGGTGTTTCACGGCCCTGCGAAGAAGTCGGCCGAAAGCGTGGTCGTGACCTTCTAGGTTTCCCTTGCGGAGTCTTGCGCGGTCGCGCCGCTTGCCGCACTCAGCGGCGAGCTTTTGAGGACCCGCCCATGACCTTCCGTTCTCCGATCCGGGACATCGATTTCGCCCTCAACGCCATCGCGGGCCTGGACGCCGTGGCCGCGACCGGCGCCTTCCCCGACTATGACGCCGAAGTCGGGGCTGCGATCCTGGAGGCCGCGGGCCAGTTCGCCGACGGAGTCCTCGCCCCGATCAACCGGCAGGGTGACCTGAACGGCGCGAAGTACGCCAACGGCGCTGTCACCGCCGCCCCCGGCTACGTGCAGGCCTACCAGAGCTTCGCGCAGGGCGGCTGGACCAGCCTGTCGGCCGAGCCCGAACACGGCGGCCAGGGCCTGCCCAAGGCGCTGGAGCTGGCGGCCTTCGAGAGCTTTCACGCCGCCAACATGGCCTTCGGCCTGTGCCCCATGCTCTCGCTGGCCTCCATCGAGGCCCTTCAGCATGTCGGGACCGACCGCCAGAAAGCGCTCTATCTGTCGAAGCTCGTCTCCGGCGAATGGACCGGGGCCATGGTCCTGACCGAGCCGCACGCGGGCTCCGACCTCGGGGCCCTGACGGCCACGGCCACGCCCAACGGCGACGGGACCTACAGCCTGACCGGCCAGAAGATCTTCATCACCTGGGGCGACCACGACGCCACGGACAATATCATCCATCTGGTGCTGGCCCGCCTGCCGGACGCCCCCAAGGGCTCCAAGGGCATCAGCCTGTTCCTGGCCCCCAAGATCATGGTCCGCGAGGACGGCTCGCTCGGCGACCGCAACAGCTTCCGGCCCGTCGGTGTCGAGCACAAGCTGGGCATCCACGCCTCGCCGACCTGCGTGATGAGCTACGAGGGCGCGACCGCCGAACTGGTCGGCGAGCCGAACCAGGGCCTGGCCCACATGTTCATCATGATGAACGCCGCCCGCCTGGCCGTCGGCGTCGAAGGCGTCGGCATCGCTGAACGGGCGTTCCAGGGGGCGCTCCACTACGCCCGGGAACGCCGCCAGGGTCGCTCCATCTGGACGGGGGAGGCCAACGCCCCGATCCTCGATCATCCGGACGTGCGCCGCATGCTGGTGGTGATGAAGGCCAAGATCGCGGCCGCGCGGGCCATCTGCCTGTCCACCGCCGTCGCCGCCGACCTCGCCCGCCACGCGCCTTCCGAGGACGAGCGCCGTCGCTGGAAAGGCCGCGAGGACCTGTTCGTGCCCATCGCCAAGGCTTGGTCCACCGATGTCGGCTGTGAGGCGGCCTCGCTCGGCGTCCAGGTTCACGGCGGCATGGGCTTCATTGAGGAAACCGGCGCGGCCCAGCATTACCGCGACGCCCGCATCGCCCCGATCTACGAAGGCACCAACGGCATCCAGGCCGCCGACCTCGTGGGCCGCAAGCTCGGTCAGGATGGCGGCGAGAGCGCCCGCGTCCTGATCGCCGACATGAAGGCGACCCTGCCGGCCCTGATGAAGCTGCTGCCCGGCAAGCCGACCGAGCGCCTCTCGGCCGGCATCGAGGCGGTCGAGGACGCCACCCTTTGGCTGCTGGACCGCAAGGCCGAGGCCGACAGCGCCGCCGACGTTCAGGCCGGGGCCGACGCCTATCTGAAGCTCATGGGCGACGTCGTCGGCGGCTGGATGCTGGCCAAGGGAGCCCTTGAGGCTGACCGGCGTCTCAAGGCCGGCGGCGGCGACGAGGCCTGGCTCCAGAGCAAGATCGACCTGTACGAAGCCTACGCCGCCAACGTGCTCGGCCACGCCTCCAGCCGCCTCGCGGCCGTGGGGCAGGGCGGGGATGTGCTGAAGCGCCTGGGGGCCGAGGCTCTTTTGGCCTAGCGCTTGCCGAGGCCCCGACCGGTGGTCACCGCCGCCCGGCCGAACTTGTCGCGGAGCGCATCGATCGCCCTCTCGGCCTTGAGCGCGCGCGCCTCGCTGGAGCCGAACAGGTCAGCGGCCACGTCTTGCGGCTCGACCAGCTCGGCCAGGCCCACGCCGATAAGCCTGTAGGGCGGGCCGATCTCGCGGGCCAGCAGGTCGCGCGCCTGGGCGAAAATCTGTTTCGCCGTCTGGGTCGGCTCGGCCAGCGTCCGGCGGCGGGTCAGGATCTTGAAGTCGGTCTTCCGCAGCTTGAGGACCAGCACCCGACCCGCGATCCCTTCGCGCCGGGCCTGGGAGGCCAGCCGGTCGCACAGCGGCCACAGGGCATTCTCGAGGTCGCCCAGGCCCGAGAGGTCCTCGTTGAACGTGGTCTCGCAGCTCATGGCCTTGCGGTCGCTCTCGGGGTCGACCGGCCGCTGGTCCTTCGCGTGGGCCAGCGCGTGCAGCCTCAGGCCGTGCTCGCCGTAGCGCGTCGCCAGCGCCTTCAGGTCCGCCGAGGCGAGATCGCCGACGGTGCGGTAGCCGTCCGAGATCAAGGTCCTCGCGAACACCGGCCCGACCCCTGGCAGGATCGAGACCGGCCGGGCGGCGAGGAAGGCCGGCGCCTCAGCCTCGCCAATCACCGTGAAGCCCTTGGGCTTGTCGATGTCAGAGGCGATCTTGGCCAGGAACCTATTGGCCGACAGGCCCACAGAGACCGTCAGGCCCACGTCCCGCTCGATCTCCTGCTGAAGCCGGATCAGCTGGAACGCCGGCGGCCCGCCGTTCAGCCGCGCGGTGCCGTTCAGGTCGATCCAGGCCTCGTCGAGCGACAGGGTCTGGACCAGCGGCGTCAGCGCCCGGACCTTGCCGAAGATGGCCTGGCTGGCGGCCTTGTACTTGGCGAAGTCGGGCTTGATGACCACGGCTTCGGGGCAGGCCTTCAGCGCCTTGAACATCGGCATGGCCGATCGAACGCCGTATTGGCGCGCCACATAGCAGGCCGTGGTCACGACCCCGCGCTTGCCACCGCCGACTATGACGGGGAGATCGCGCAGCTCGGGCCGGTCGCGCTTTTCGACCGAGGCATAGAAGGCGTCACAGTCGAGATGGGCGATCGCCAGCCGGTCCAGTTCGTCGTGGACGACCACGCGTGGCGAGCCGCATGCGGCGCAGCGGCCGGCCTGGATTTCCGTGCTGAGACAGTCCCGGCAGATCGCCTTCACGGCTTCAATCGACCTTAAGGTTTCCGCGCCATAGTGCATGAAACGGCGGGGCATGGCGCGCTTGGGCGCGAACGGCCCACGTCTGATGAACGGTGTGGGTAGATGATGTCCAAGAAGGTCCTCATCGTCGAGGATAACGAGCTGAACATGAAGCT
>CAMLNT010000133.1 GCA_946481425.1 uncultured Brevundimonas sp. | reverse complement strand
ATCGATCCGCCCGTGGTGTCGGTGTCGACGTCCTACGGCGGCGCGTCTGCGGAGGTCATCGAGAGCCGGATCACCGAGCCGATCGAGCAACAGGTCGCCGGTATCCAGGGCGTCGAACGCATCACGTCCTCCAGCCGCGACGGCCGCTCGAACGTAACGATCGAGTTCAGCCTCGACCGCAATATCGATGATGCGGCGAACGACGTGCGCGACAGGGTCAGCCGCGTGACCGGACGATTGCCGGACCAAGCCGACCCGCCGCAGGTGGCCAAAGCGGATTCGGATGCTTCTCCGATCATGATCGTGTTCTTCCGGTCCACCACGCTGAACCGGCTTGAGCTGACGGATTATGCCGACCGCTATCTGGTCGAGCGGTTCTCGACCGTGCCGGGCGTCGCGGCCGTGCAAATCTTTGGCGAGCAGCGCTATGCCATGCGCATCTGGCTGGACCCGGCGGCGATGGCGGCTCGGGGACTGACCGTCACCGATGTCGAAAGCGCCCTGACGTCCCAGAACGTCGAACTGCCCGCCGGCTCATTGGAGAGCACGAGCCGGGACTACACCGTCCGCGTTGCGCGCAACTTCGCCACGCCTGAACAGTTCGCCGCGCTGCCTGTTTCCGGTACGGCAGAGGACGGCGGCTATGTAACCCGTCTGGGCGACATCGCCCGGATCGAGGAGGCGCCCACCGAGCATCGCCGCCTGTTCCGCGGCAATGGCCTGGATCAGGTCGGTCTGGCGATCACGCGCCAGTCGCAGGCGAACGATCTGGAGATTTCAGAGGGTGTCCAGGCGGTCGTCGAGCAGGCCCGCCCGACCCTTCCGGAGGGTTCGGAGCTTGTGGTGGGATCCGACAACTCGGTCTTCACCAAGCACGCCATCGAGGAGGTCTGGATTACCATCGGCATCGCGCTGGCGCTGGTGGCCCTGGTCAACTTCATCTTCCTCGGCAGCTTCCGGGCGGCCTTCATTCCCTCGATCGTGGCCCCGATCTGCCTGCTGGCGACCTTCATCGTCCTGACACCGCTGGGCTTCTCTCTGAACCTGCTGACTTTGCTGGCGTTGGTGCTGGCGATCGGCCTGGTGGTCGATGACGCCATCGTCGTGACCGAGAATATCCAGCGCCGCATCGATCACGGCGAGCCGCCGCTTGTAGCGGCGACGCGCGGGGCCCGTCAGGTGTTCTTCGCCGTCGTTGCGACGACGATCGTGCTGATCTCGGTCTTTGCACCGCTCATGTTCCTGCCGGGGTACACGGGCCGCCTGTTCGTCGAACTGGCGGTCGCGATTGCGGCGTCTGTGGCTTTCTCGGCCTTCCTGGCGCTCAGCCTGTCGCCGATGCTGGCGTCCAAGATCCTGCGCCCGGCCAAGTCCGAGGGCTGGGTGGCGCGCAAGGTCGATGCGGCGATGGATGCGCTGCGCCAGTCCTATCACGACACGCTCGAGATGATGCTCGGCAAGCCGATCGCAGCGATCGGCGCCGGCGTCGCCGTGTTGGTCGTAGCGGGCGGTGCGGCAGCGCTGTTCCTGTCGCTGCCCGAAGAGCTGGTGCCGCCCGAGGACCGCGGCCGCGTGACTGTGCGGGCCGAGGCGCCGGAAGGCACCGGATTCGACTATACCTCGGATGTCATGATGCAGATCGAGCCGATGCTCGAGCGGTACCGCCAGAACGGCGAGGCGGCGCATTACCTGATCACCGCGCCGGGCTTCGGCGGCGGTAGCTTCAACAACGGCAACGGCGTGCTGATCCTGTCCGACTGGAGCGAGCGCGACCGGTCGGCGGACGAAATTTCGCAGGAGCTGAACCGCGAGGTGGGCCAGATCACCGGAGCCCGTGTCAATGCCTCTACGCCGGGCGCTCTCCAGCGGGGCGGCGGTGGTGGCGGGGGCGGCAACAGCGTCCAGATGATCGTCACCGGCTCCGAATACGAGTCGATGTATCAATGGCTCCAGCCGGTGCTCCAGGCTGCGCGCGAGAACCCCGGCCTGCAGCGACCGCGCCTAGACTACGAGCCGAACGCGCCGCGCCTGCTGGTGGACGTGGACCCCGAACGCGCGGCCGCGCTGGGCGTCTCGGCCGAAGGGGTGGGCCGGACGCTCGAGACCATGTACGGAGGCCGTCGCGCGACGACCTATATCCGGGGCGGGCAGGAATACGACGTCATCCTTCAGACCGAGCGGCGGAACCGACAGGGCGTTGACGACCTGAACCTTCTCTATGTGCGCGGCGACCTTGGGTCCCTGACGCCCCTGTCGTCGGTGATCGACACGCGGACGTCGGGCGACACGCCGGACCGCCGCCGCCTGGACCGGCTGCGCTCCATCACCCTGACAGCGGACCTGAACGAGGGCTACACCGTCGCCGACGCTGTCGCCTTCTTCGAGGAGACGGCCGCCGCCCAGCCGCCCGGCCCGATCGTTCGTTGGGGCGGCGCGGCGCGCGATCTGCAGGAAGCTGGCGGAGCGGTCGGCATCGCCTTCGGCCTGGCGCTGCTGCTGGTGTTCCTGGTGCTGGCGGCGCAGTTCGAGAGCTGGATTTCGCCGGCGGTCATCATGCTGACGGTGCCGCTCGCGGCGGCCGGGGGGCTGTTCGGCCTCTACATGGCGGGGTCGAGCCTGAACATCTATTCGCAGATCGGCCTCATCATCCTGATCGGGGTGGCGGCCAAGAACGGTATCCTCATCGTGGAGTTCGCCAACCAGCTGCGGGATCAGGGCCGGACGATCCGCGAGGCGGTGATCGAGGCGTCATCGCTGCGGCTACGTCCGATCATCATGACGTCGATCGCGACGGCGTTCGGCGCGCTTCCACTGGTGCTTTGGCAAGGGGCGGGCGCGGGCAGCCGTCAGACGATCGGCGTGGTGATTTTCGCGGGTGCGATTTTCGCGACGCTGCTCACCCTGTTCATCCTGCCGGTGTTCTACAACCTGCTGGCCAAGTACACGCGAAGCCCCGAGCACGTGGCGCACGAGATCGAGGCCTTCGAAGACGAGGAGCGCGCGAGGGCTCAGCCTGCGGAATAGGGCTCGGCTTGCGGCCTTCTGACGCCTTGATCCGGCCCCAAAGGCCGATCACTCTCCTCAAGCGGACCGGGCCCCTCTGGCGATCGTCGTGATCGTGATGTCGGACCGCATCGAGCGTGCTCGGTGCGTGACGGGGCCCCATCCCCTCCCTGCTCCTCCCGTATCGGGCACGCTCTTCTCTTCAGAGGAGACGCCGCCTTGCACATTCGCCTTTACAGAGCCCGCAAGCAGTACCGAGACCTGGTCTCCGCCATTGCAGCCGAGACCGCGCGTCGCCGGCCTGACGTCCAGCGCCTAGCGGAACTCCGCGCGCGCCGGGACGAAGCGCGCCAGCGGGCCCATGATATCGAACTGGCGATGGCGGCGACGAACGCGGCGCCGGCGTAGGATTCAGCCCAGCAGGCGGTCGACGGCCTGGACCGCCCGTCGACGGCGCGTGTCCGCCTTCTTCGCCTCGTTGATCCACTGGTCGTATTCTCGCCGATGAGACGGCGGGAGCGCGTCATAGGCCTTGCGAGCCTGCGGCGAGGCGTCGAGCGCCTCGGCCAGCTCGACCGGCGTCGTCACTCGGCGTCAGCGCTGAGGCGCATGTCGAGATACTTGCTCACATGGCTTTCGACGTCGGCCATGTTGTTTTCCCAGAAATGGGAGGCGCCCTCGATCAGGTCGTAGTCGATGACGATGCCCTTCTGGGTGCGCAGCTTGGCGACGACGCGCTCGACCTCGGCCGGGGGCACGATGGTGTCGGCGGTTCCGTGCAGGAACAGGCCCGACGCCGGGCAGGGGGCCAGGAATGAGAAGTCGTACATGTTGGCCGGGGCCGAAACCGAGATGAAGCCGTCGGTCTCGGGGCGGCGCATCAGCAGCTGCATGCCGATGTAGGCGCCGAACTGGTAGCCGGCGACCCAGGTCTGGGAGGCTTGCGGATTGTGAGCCTGGAGCCAGTCTAGCGCGGTGGCGGCGTCCGCCAGCTCACCGATGCCAGAATCGAACTCGCCTTGCGACCGGCCCACGCCGCGGAAGTTGAACCGCAGGGTCGCGAAGCCGCGCTTCATGAACAGGTGATAGAGCTGGACCGCCACCGGGTTGTTCATGTGCCCGCCTGCCTTGGGGTGCGGGTGCAGGATCAGGGCGATCGGGGCGTCGTCGGTCTTGCCGGGCGAATAACGGCCTTCGAGGCGGCCGGCGGCTCCGGGCAGAATGACTTCAGGCATGGACGAACCCCAGACAAATAAGGCGTCGGACCGGCCCTGGAATAGTTGACCGTCCCGCTAGGTTTCTCTATTTCCCGCCGAACACGTCCGGCGAAGGCCGCGGGTCTTAGCACAGCTCCCGCAAAAGGCGCGTTTTTTGTTGAGGAACACGGCATGAGGCTGTCCACCAAGGGGCGCTACGCGGTCATGGCGATGGCTGATCTGGCGCGCCACAGCACGGCGAACGGAAGCGAGCGGTCGGTGTCACTGGCTGAAATCGCCACGCGCCAGGAAATCAGCCTGTCGTATCTCGAGCAGCTGTTCTCGCGCTTGCGCCGGTCGGGTCTGGTCAAGAGCGTGCGGGGACCGGGCGGCGGCTATCGCCTGGCGAGCGACGCGGAGAAGACCTGGGTTGCCGACATCGTGCTGGCCGTCGATGAGCCGATCCGTGCGACCCGGTGCTCAGGACAGGGCACACCTCGCGGCTGCATGGCCGGCGGCGAGCGCTGCATCACCCACGATCTGTGGGAGGGGCTGGGTCAGGAAATCCACCGCTATCTCGCGAGCGTGTCGCTGGCCGACGTGATTGCGCCCAAGCCGTGCGCCAGCGTGCGCATTAGCGCGGCCCTGGCGGTCGGTGCGGAAGGGGCGGCGGCATGACCCCGGTCTATCTGGATTACAACGCCTCGGGTCTGGTTCGCCCAGAAGCCATCGCGGCGGCGAGCGCGGCCCTGGCCGACAACGGCAATCCGTCGGCGGTTCATGCGGCCGGGCGGCGGCAGCGCGCGCGGATCGAATCGGCGCGCGCCGAGGTGGCAGCCCTGGTCGGGGCGGATCCCCAGAGCATCATCTTCTCGTCGGGCGGGACCGAGTCCAACGCCCAGGCGATGAACAGCGCTATCAAGTCGGGCTTCGACTGGCTGATTATCGGCGCGACCGAGCATCCGTGCGTCGCGGAAGCGGCGGCGATGAGCGGCTGTGAGGTCACGATCATTCCGGTCGACGGGCGCGGGGTCGTTTCGCTCGACGCGATCGAAGCGGCGCTGAAGGCTGGCGGCAAGGCGTGGGTGTCGATCCATCACGCCAACAATGAGTCGGGCGTGATCCAGCCGATCGCGGAAATCGCCAAGCTGGTTCAGTCGCATGACGGCCGGCTGCACGTCGATGCGGTTCAGTCGGCGGGCAAGATTCCGACGCGAATGGACGAACTGGGCTGCGATACCCTGACCCTGTCGGCGCACAAGCTGGGCGGGCCGCAGGGCGTCGGCTGCCTCGTCGCCGGACCGCGCGCGACGGTGCACAAGACGCTGTTCGGCGCCGGTCAGGAACGCGGGCTGCGCGCCGGGACCGAGAACGGGCCGGGTCTGGCTGGCTTCGGTGTGGCGGCAAAGGTTTCGGCGGCCGAACTGGCGACGGGCAAGGACCATTCGGCGTGGCGCGATGCTGCGGCCGAACGGCTGAAGGCGCATGGCTGCGTGGTCGCCGGCGACGGCGCGGACCGGTTGCCTAATACCCTGTTCGTCGCCACGCCCGGCTGGCCGTCGATGCAGCAGCTGATGGCGCTGGATCTGATGGGTGTGATGGTCTCGGGCGGCAGCGCCTGTTCCTCGGGCAAGGCCAAGCCGTCGACGGCGCTGGTCGCCATGGGACTGGATGATCTGGCGACCTCGGCGATCCGGGTGTCCGGCGGCTGGGGCACGACCGAGGCAGACTGGGTTCGGTTCGCGGACGTATGGGAGGACGCCTTCCTCAAGCACCGCGCCCGCCATCCTGAGATGGAACCCGCCTAATGGCCGCGGTGAAGGAAACGATAGAAGCCGTCCAGGGACTGGAGGCTTACAAGCACGGCTTCGTCACCGAGGTCGAGCAGGAGTTCGCGCCCATCGGCCTGAGCGCCGACACGGTCCGCTTCATCTCGGCCAAGAAGGGCGAGCCGGCGTGGCTGCTGCAATGGCGGCTCGAGGCGCTGGAGCGCTGGCAGGCGATGGAGGAGCCGACCTGGGCCAAGGTCGACTACGTCCCGGCCGACTATCAGGCGCTTCATTACTACGCCGCGCCCAAGACCAAGGAGGGCCCCAAGTCCCTCGACGAGGTCGATCCGGAAATCCTGGAGACCTACAAGAAGCTGGGCATTCCGCTTCGCGAGCAGGAGGTCCTGGCGGGCGTCCAGGGCGCGCCGAAGTACGCGGTGGACGCCGTGTTCGACAGCGTCAGCGTGGTCACGACCTTCCGCGAAGAGCTGGCCAAGTCGGGCGTGCTGTTCATGTCCTTCTCGGAGGCGGCGCGCGAGCACCCCGAGCTGGTGCGGCAGTACCTCGGCTCGGTCGTGCCGGTGTCGGACAACTATTTCGCGGCGCTGAATTCGGCGGTCTTTTCGGACGGCTCGTTCGTCTACATCCCGCCGGGCGTGCGCTGCCCGATGGAGCTGTCGACCTATTTCCGCATCAATGCGGAGAACACCGGCCAGTTCGAGCGCACCCTGATCATCGCCGACAAAGGGTCCTACG
>CAMLNT010000132.1 GCA_946481425.1 uncultured Brevundimonas sp. | reverse complement strand
CTGCACGTAACGGCCGGGCAGGGACTCATTCGGCGCGGCATCCTCCGTGACTGAAACGATCAGCGAACCGCCGTCCGGCATCGCATCGCGCGCGTTGACCGCGAGGTTCAGCACGGCCAGTTCGAGCTGGTTCGGGTCGACCATCGCGGCGGGCAGATCGGCGGCCGCCTGGACGTCCAGTTCGATCTGTGGGCCCAGGGAGCGCTGGATCAGGTCCGCCATGCCCTCGATGAGACCTGACACATCCACCGGTCTCGGCTCGAGGTGCTGGCGGCGCGAGAAGGCGAGCAGGCGCTGCACCAGCACACGCGCGCGTTCCGCCGCCTGCAGGCCACCCTCTGTCAGCCGGAGCGTCCGTTCGTCCTCGGCCCGGCGTCTCAAGAAGTCGAGCGCGCCGACGATCGGCGTCAGCAGGTTGTTGAAGTCGTGCGCCACACCGCCGGTCAGCTGGCCGACAGTCTCCATCTTCTGGGACTGGTGCAGCGCCTGCTCGGCCTCGCGCAGCCGGGCCTGATCGCGCAGGCGCTCGCTGATATCGAAGGAGAAGCAGAAGGCCCCGATGCGCCGGCCGGTCTCGTCCAGCAGGGGGCTGAAGCGGGACTCGTACCAGCGTCGTTCGCGAGCTGGGTCGCCGAACGCTTCGGTGACGGCAAACCCGTCGCCGCCCAGGGCTCGCGCCCAGACCTCGCTCACTGCGGCCTGATGTTCCGGCATGTGCGCCAGCAGCTTCAGCAGGTTGTCCCCGACACGCGGCCGAACGCCATACACCCGATCGAACTCGCGGGCGCACGCCTGATTGATGGCCATCAGCCTGTAGTTCAGGTCGACCACCATGACGAAAGCGTCGGTTCCATCCACAACGTCCGCCAGCACGCGACGCTCGGCCAGCGCCGAGGCGACCCGCGCTTCCAGGTTGGCGTTCAGGGCCTGCAGATCGTCCTCCGCGGCCGAACGACGCGCGATCTCCGTCTGGGCCGCCTGGAACAGCCTGGCGTTGTCGATCGCCGTCGCCGCCTGGCCGGCCAGTCCCGCCAGACCGCGTTCGGCCTCCTCGCCGAATCTGCCGACCTCGCCGTGACCGAACAGAAGCCCGCCCAGCACCGATCCATCCCGCGACTTTACAGGCACGGCCAGATAGGAGCGGACTGGAAGGTGTCCCTCCGGCATGCCCGCGAACGGAGGATTCTGGCCGTAACGGGGGTCAGCGATGATGTCGTCGGATCGCAGAATCCCGTCGCCGTTGAAGGTCGGAGCGAAGATTTCGGTGATCCTCGGCATCGGAAAGCTCGAGAACGCCTCGGCCGGTGCGCCGGACAAGGCGTACAGCATGTAGGCCTCGTCATTCTCGACGACGACATTGTAGAAGAACGCCCCGAACTGCGCGCCCGTGAGGGCCACGCCGGCATCGACCACGCGCTGCACCAGGGTTTCGAGATTGGTGTCCGCCGCTACGACGGCGCCCGCTTCGTTGAGGATTTCGAGGGCCCGCTTCTCTTCGTGAAGGGCGACCTCCGCGGCGTATTGCTCCGTGACATCGCGGAACAGGACGGCGACCTGCCGCTTCTCCGGCGGCTCGACCCGGAAGGTGAAGACGTCCAGCCGGCGGTTGTTGATCTCCAGTGGTTTGGAAAACCGCATCGGATCGCCGCTCAACAGCACCTGCCGGTACAGGTCCACCCAGCCGCCGGCCTCATTCGGCACCATTTCGCGGACCTTCTGGCCGACGACGTTGGGGATGCCCGTATGGGTCAGATACGCCGGGTTGGCTTCGATGTGGATGTAGTCGCTCAGCGGCCCGTGCGGACCGTCGAGGAACTCGATGACGCAAAAGCCCTCATCCATGGAGTCGAAGAGGGTTCGATAGCGCACCTCGCTCTCGCGCAGGGCGTCTTCCGCACGCCGCCGCTCGACGGCCGAACGAGTGACGGCGGCGACCTCGCGGATCAGGCCCAGTTCCTCGTCGGTCCAGAAGCGCGGTTCGCTGTGGTTCAGATAGAGCAGGGCCACGAACGCGCCCTCCTCCGTCACCGGCATGTTCACGAATGAGCGCGCGTTGATGGCCTCCAGCGCGGCCGCCGTGTCCCGCGTCCGCGGGTCCTCGCGCGCGTCGGCGACGACCGCGGTGTCGCCCCGCTTCAAGTCCTCGATGTAGGAGCCATAGTCCCGGAAGTGCAGCACCCCGGCCAGGCTTTCGACCCCCGGGGCGTTCCAGTCGCGCGCGATGGTGATGGTCTCGTCGCGCGGGTCGATCAGCCCGTAGCCCGCCCGGTCCACCTGCATGGCCTTTGCCAGGATTTCGGCCGCCGTGAAGGATATCTCCTCCGGATCGTTCAGCGCGGCGATGCGGGTGTTCAGCTCCAGCAGGACTGACGCGCGCGCCTCCGACACCTTCAAGGTCTCAGCCGCCGCATACAGGCCCGTGACGTCATAGCCCTCGACGAACACCCCCGTGATCCTACCGCCGGAGTCCCGGAGCGGCTGATAAACGAAGTCCAGGTAGTGGGTCTCTGGGGTTCCGCCCGGGGCGGTGTTCAACTGGACCGGCGCCGCCGACATGATGATCGCCTGTCCTGTCATCAGGACCTGGTCCAGCAGAGCCGTGAATCCTTGGTCCACCACCTCCGGCAGCGCCTCGACGACCGGCTTGCCGATAAGCTCGCGGCCGCCGACCAGCTTGAGGTAGGCGCGGTTGGCCAGTGTAAAGACGTGGTCTGGCCCCTCAAGCAGGGCCATGAAGCTCGGCGCAGCCTCGAACATGGCTTCCAGCCGTGCCCGCTGGTCGGCCATCTTCAGCCGTTCGGCCCGCCGCTCGGTGGTCTCGGTCAGGATCGCCAGCGCACCCATCGGCTGGCCGCTCTCGTCGGGCACCGGCGAATAGTCGGCGTCGAAATACATGGGTTCCGGTGCGCCCGACCGCTGCAGGACCAGCATCTGGTCCCTTAGCGACACCGTCTGCCCGCCCATCACCTTCTCGAGGACGCCGCGGTTATAGTCCCAAGCTTCGGGCCATGCTTCGCGCACTGGCATTCCCAAGATTTGGGGGTGGCGCCGGTCAGCTATGCGCGCATAACCCTCGTTGTAGATCAGCACTCCATGGGGACCAGCGATCAGGACCATCGCTACCGGCGACGCCAGCAACAGGGCGACCGTCGTCTTCAAGCTTTGCGGCCAGGCTTCAAGGGGCCCGAGCGGCGTTGAGCCCCAGTCAAACGCGCGGATGAGCGCGGCCATCTCGCCGTCGCCCCTCACGAAGGTGAGATTATCCCCCGTCGCCACGCTGAACACACCCCCACGCCCGTCCGCCCGTGGACTTCGGCCCGAAGTCATTCAACGCGCGATAAATCGAAGCGTTGCCACAGAACGGTCAGGCCGTCGCGTCTCTTCTCGGTCTGGGGAAATAGGGTACGCCCTTGAGCCAGAGCTTCAGCGCCTCCCAGTGGATTGCGGCCACGACCTTGAGGGTGGAGAACGGTATGGCGAGCACCGTCGCCAGCATCGCCCGGTCCGTGAAGGGGCGCCTGTGACCGACCATGGCGGCTGTCAGCATCCGGCCTTCGCTGTCGTCCGCCTGAATGGTCAGTGTCAGCCGTTCGCCCGGCGCCTCGCCGCGGAAGCCATAGGCCATGTCCATGCCAAGGAAGGGCGAGACGTGCAGCGCCTTGACGGCCCGCTGGTCGATCCGTCCTCCGGTCGCGACCGGCAGCACATAGCTGTGCCGCTCCCCGAAAGTCGACGTCACCTCATAGATCATCGCCGTCAGCCGGCCGTCCGGCGCATGGCAGTAGTAAAGGCTGATCGGGTTGAAGACGAAGCCCAGCACGCGCGGCATCGTCAGCAGACGGATCGCACCGCCCGCCGGCAGGATCCCGCCCTTCAGCAACTGACCCTCGGCCCAGGCCCTCAGGGGCGTCCTGCCATCCCCATGATCCTGTTCCTGGAATGACAGAAGGTTGAAGCGGCCGTTCGAGAACAGTCGCGTGTCCCGATCCAGCCGCTCGACCTCGTCGAGGTCCAGCAGCAGCCAGAATACGCGGTAGGCCAGCCGGTGCGCGCGCGGGCGGTAGCGCTGGTGCGTGACGAGACCACGATACAGAGCCGAGGCCGTCATGCCGCCTCCAGCAGGGCCTCGCGCGCCTTGACGTGGATCCGCCCGCTCGGTTCGGCGACCGACCACGGCCTCAGCAGCCCCCCGATCTGTTCGGCGACCGCCAGGCCCGACTGAAGGCCGTCCTCGTGGAAGCCCGCTCCGAAGTGCGCGCCGCAGAACCAGACGCCGCCCTGGCCCTGCAGGTCCCACAGGCTGCGCTGGGCGCGGATCGCGCCCGCATCGAAGATCGGATGCTCATAGGTCTCGGTCCTGAGCAGGGTCCCGGCCGCCGGCGGCCGGGGCGGATTGAGCGTCACGAACAGGTCCTGGCCCTCCAGTCCCTGCAGACGATTCATCCAGTAGCTGACGCAAAGACCCTCGTCGCCGCCGATGTAGTTCCAGCTGGCCCAGGCGCTCCGCCGCCTCGGCATCAGGCCGGCGTCGGTGTGGAGCAGGGTCGTGTTCCTGGAATATCGGAACGCGCCCAGCAGGCCCCGCTCCATCGCGCTGGGCTGATCCAGCATCGCCAGGGCCTGGTCCGCGTGGGTCCCGATCACGACATGGTCGAACCGTTCGCCGTAGCCCTCGCCGGCGTCGATCTCGACGCCGCCGTCCACGCGCCGAACCTGCCGGACGGGCGTTGACAGCCGGATGTCGTCCAGGCCGCGCGCCAGCTTCTCGACATAGGTCCGGCTGCCGCCCGTGACGGTGCGCCACTGCGGCCGGTCCTTCAGGCTCAGCAGGCCGTGGTTGCCGCAGAACCGGACGAAGCTCTCGACCGGATAGTCCATGAGTTCCGCCACCGGGCTCGACCAGATCGCCGCCGCCATCGGCAGCAGGTGATCGTCCCTCAGCGCCGCCGAGAACCCCCGCGACTTCAGGTAGTCGCCCAGGCTCACCCCCGGATCGTCGATCCCGGCCACATCGGCGGGCGCTACCCGATAGAAGCGCATGATCTGCGCCAGCATCGTCCAGAACCGCGGCCGGATGAGGTTCGACGGCTGGGCCAGCAGCCGGTCCGACGAATATTCGAAGCGGCCCTCGTCCATCGAGGCCGCGAACGACATCGCCGAGCGCTGGCTCTCCACGCCCAGGTGCTCGAACAGCGCCGTCAGGTTGGGGTAGGTCCGGTCGTTGAAGACGATGAAGCCGGTGTCGACGTCGACCTCGCCCGTCTGCGTCCTCACCGTCACCGTGTTGGAATGCCCGCCCAGCCGGCTGTCGGCCTCGAACACCGTCACCTGATGCTGCCTCGCCAGCAGCCAGGCCGCCGACAGGGCCGAAATCCCCGATCCGACGACGGCGATACGCAGGGGTCTGGCGAGCATGAAAGGGGAATCCAGCGACGACCGGCAGGTCCGGCCTTGACGAGCCTCTCCTACGCACGCCCCCTGTCGGCGGATGCCTGCATCCATTTCCGCCGCAGGGCGTATCAAAGGCCGTGGATGTCACCTCAGACCCTTATGCGACTGTCACGGCGCGGGCGGCCCGCGTGTGCATGAGCGACGACGCGCGCGATCCGTTCGCCGTCCTGATCCAGGCCGTGGCCGCCTCGCGCGACCGTGAGGCCTTCGCCGCCCTGTTCGATCATTTCGCCCCGCGCCTGAAAGCCTGGATGATGAAGTCGGGCGCCGCCCCCCAGGCCGCCGAGGACTTCGCCCAGGACGCCATGCTCACGGTCTGGAGGAAGGCCGAGCTGTACGACGCCCGTCGCGCCGCCGCCTCCACCTGGATATTCACCATCGCCCGCAACCTGCGGATCGATTCCCTGCGCCGCGACGCCCGCCGCACGCCCACGCCCGAGATCGACCTGGCCCCCGAGCCGGCTCCCGATCCCGAGGCCGAGGTCCAGGCCCACGACGAGGCCGCCCGCATCGCCGTCCTCCTCAATGGCCTGAGCGAGGAACAGCGCACGGTCCTGCGCCTGTCCTTCTACAAGGACCGCCCCCATTCCGAGATCGCAGAGCGCCTCGGCCTCCCGCTCGGCACCGTCAAGTCCCGCATCCGCCGGGCCCTGATGGAGCTGCGCACACGCCTTGAAGACGGGGAAGCCCCCCGATGACCCACCAGACCCGAATGCCTTCCGAAGACCGTCTCATCGCCTACGCCTCCGGCTCGGCCAGCCCGCCCGAGGCCGTCGTCATGGCCGCCCATGTCGCCCTGGTTCCCGAAAGCGCCGCCTTCGTGCGCCGGCTGCAGGCGCTTGGCGGCGAGCTGCTCGACCGCGAGGCGCCCGTCGCCCTGTCGTCGGACGCCCTGACCCAGGCGCTCGCCCGCGTCGAGGCCGACGGCGGCGAGGTCCGCGCCGAGCCTCCGCTCAACGACATGCCTGAGTTGCCCGAGCCGTTGCGCCGCTATCCGCTCGGCAAGTGGCGCACCGTCGCGCCGGGCTTCCGTGTCCGCCCGATCGAGGGCCCCGTCGACGGCAGGAAGCGCGCCTTCCTGCTCGAGATCCAGCCCGGCCGCTCCGCCCCCGTCCATACCCACGACGGCGACGAACTCACCGTCGTGCTCAAGGGCGCCTACCGCTGCGGCGACCAGGTCTTCCGCCCCGGCGACTTCGAGGACGCCGACTGCGACCTCACCCACAAGCCGGTCGTCGAAGGCGACGAGGTCTGCCTCTGCATCGCGGCGCTCGACGGCGAAATC
>CAMLNT010000131.1 GCA_946481425.1 uncultured Brevundimonas sp. | reverse complement strand
CCATTACACCCCGTTCATGTGACGCTCATCCGCTCCCGGGCTATGTAGGTCTCGAAAACGGGCCATTCTGGACGCTCAGGCGTTCCACCGGCCGAAGCGAACGGAGCTTCCATGAACAGGCGTCAGATGATCATCACCAGTGCGGGCGTGCTCGCCGTGGCCGCGACCGGCATGGGCGGGGCCGCCTCGGCCCAGACCGCCGATGCGGTCCTCACCGGCAACGTCCTGGCCGATCCGTGGCCGGGTCCGTACCAGGGCGTGCCGCCGTGGGATCAGGTGACGGTCGATCTGGTGCGTGACGCCCTGAACAAGGGCATCGATGTCCGTCGCGCCGAGGTCGCCGCCATTGTCGCGGACACGTCTCCGGCCACCTTCGCCAACACCATCCTGCCGCTCGAGAAGGCCGGCGAGCATCTGGGCCGCGCCGGCTCGATCTTCGGCGTCATGACCGCCAACATCGGCTCGCCCGACTGGCAGGCCTTGAACCGCGAGATGTCGCCGATCCTCTCGGCCGCCTCGGACGAGATCACCTTCAACGAGGTCCTGTTCCAGCGCATCCGCGCCGTCCACGAGGGCGCGGCCGCCGCCGGCCTGAACGCCGAACAGGCCCGTGTGGTCGAGCGCCGCTACCAGGCCCTGGTCCGCAACGGCGCCGCGCTCGACGCCGCCGGCAAGGAAGAACTCGGCCGCATCAACCAGGCCCTGTCGACCGCCTTCACCACCTTCCAGCAGAAGGTCGTGGCCGACGAGCAGCTCTTCACCCACCTCACCGCCGCGAGCGAGGTCGAGGGCCTGCCGGAATCCAACGCCGCCGCGGCCGCCGACGCAGCCCGCTCGCGCGAGCTGGACGGCTGGGTCATCGCCAACACCCGCTCGGCCGTCGACCCCTACCTGACCTTCGCCGACGACCGCGCCAAGCGCGAGGAGATCTGGCGCAAGTTCGTCAAGCGCGGCGACAACGGCGACGCCAACGACACCAAGGCCACCATCGCCGAAATCCTGCGCCTGCGCGCCGAGCGGGCCCGGCTGCTGGGCTTCGAGACCCACGCCCACTGGCGCATGCAGGACACCATGGCCCGGACCCCCGAGGCCGCCATGGACCTGATGATGCGGGTCTGGACGCCCGCCGTCGCCCGCGTCGGCGAGGAAGTCGCCGAGATGCGCGCCATGGCCGGCCACGACATCGAGCCGTGGGACTATCTGTACTACCTCGAGAAGGTCCGTAAGGCCCGCTACGACCTCGATCAGAACGACCTGAAGCCCTACTTCGAGCTCACCTCGATGAAGCGCGGCGCCTTCTACATGGCGGACCGTCTGTACGGCCTTCAGTTCACCGAGCTGCCGGCCGGAACCATCCCGGTCTTCCATCCGGACGTGAAGACCTTCGAGGTCACCGACCGCGAGTCCGGCCGCCACGTCGGCGTCTTCTACTCGGACGACTTCGCCCGGTCGGGCAAGCGGTCCGGCGCCTGGGCGACCACCTACCGCAGCCACTCCAACATCGACGGCGAAGAAACCAACGTCGTGGGGTCCAACAACAACAACTTCATCAAGGCCCCCGAGGGCGAACCGCTGCTCATCTCGCTGGACGACACCCAGACCCTGTTCCACGAGTTCGGCCACGCCCTGCACTACTTCCTGTCGACGGTGACCTACCCGAGCCTGGGCGGCACGCCGCGCGACTTCGTGGAGTATCCCTCGCAGGTGCACGAGAAGTGGGTCCTGACCCCGCCGATCCTGGATCAGTTCGCCCGTCACCACGAAACCGGCGAAGCCATGCCCCGGGACCTGCTCAACAAGATCGAGGCCTCCTCGACCTTCGCCGAGGGCTACCACACGGTGAGCTACCTCTCCTCGGCCCTGGTCGACATGGACCTGCACAACCGGGCGACCGCGGTGACCGACGTCGACGCCTTCGAGCGCGAAAGCCTCGAGCGCATCGGCATGCCGCGCGAGATCGTGATGCGGCACCGCCTGCCGCAGTTCAATCACCTCTTCACCTCGGACGCCTACTCGGCCGGCTACTACAGCTACCTGTGGTCCGAGGTCATGGACGCCGACACCTGGGCGGCCTTCATGGAGGCCGGCGACCCGTTCGATCCGGACACCGCGCGCCGCTTCAAGGAGATCATCCTGGCGCCCGGCAACACCACCGACCGCGCCGAGGCCTACCGCCAGTTCCGCGGCCGCGATCCGGACGTGACGGCCCTGCTGAACACGCGGGGCTTCCCGACCAGCTAATCCGGGAAAGGGTCGCTTCGGCGGCCCTTTTTCTTGTCAGCGCCTGAGCGTGACGTAGACGGCGCCTTCGCCGCCGTGCCGCCGGTGGGCGGGCGAAACGCCCGACACGATGGCTCTGAGCGGCGGCAGGGCCACCCACTCGGCGACCGAAGCCCGGATGATGCCGGTCCCGCCCCGGGACCCCTTGCCCGTCACCACGAGCACCGCCCGATAGCCCCGTGCGTGCGCCCCAAGGAGGAAGTGGGTCAGGGCGTCCTGCGCCTGGAAGCGGCCATGGCCGTGCAGGTCGATCCTCGCGTCGATCGGATCGCGCTCGCGCGCCAGCCGCCGATGCCGGCGCGGTTCCAGCTCGTGCGGCGCCGCGTGGGCGGCGGGCCGCGGCGGGGCGACCGCTTGCGGCGCCGGCGCGGGTGCAGGCTTCGCGGGCTTCACGAACTTCGGGGGCGATTTCAGCTCCGTCGCGCGCGGCGCTGCGTCCGGCTCGGGCGCGTTTGCCTTGGCCCTGACCTTGTCGAGCGTCCGCTCGACCCGGCCCCAGAGGCGCTTCTCGTCGCGGGTGAGCGTGCGCCGGGCCATCAGGCGGCGGCGTCTTCCTCGTCCTCGCCGTATTCAGACGGGCCCGGCTCGTAGGACAGCAGGTCGCCCGGCTGGCACCGCAGTTCACGGCACAGGGCGTCCAGGGTGGAAAAGCGCACGGCGCGCGCCTTGCCGGTCTTCAGGATCGACAGGTTGGCCAGCGTCACGCCCACCCGGTCAGCCAGCTCGGTCAGCGACATCCGTCGCTCGAGCAGCATCTTGTCGAGGTTCACGCGGATGGCCATCAGATCGTCAGCTCCTGCTCACGGCGCAGACGCGCCCCTTCGCGGAACACTTCCGACAGCACAAAAACCACCAGAACGGAGAAAAGAGGTGTCATGAGATCGCCCAGCCCAGGCGCCTGGATGGAATCGGGAAGCAGGGCGTGGCCGATGCGATGGCCGAGATACTGCAGGCCGGTGACCCCGGCGAGGGCCCACGCCATCTGGCGCAGGAAGCCGGTGTTCTCGGGCCGGAAGGGATCGCCCTGGACCAGCGAGCGGAACAGCAGCCGCAGCCGGTGAATGATGAAAACGAAGCCGCCCAGGTACAGCGCGAAACTCGCAAAGCCCAGCACAACGGTATAGCCAAAGAAGGGGATGGCCTCGCCGTCGCGCGTTTCGAGCACGAAGTCGGCCGATCCAAATCCGCCCAGCACCGCGATCAGTATGACCAGCGCAAACAGGGCGGTCACCGCCACGACGGCCCACATCGCCCAATAGGCCACGTCGAGGGCGATCTTCAGAAGGCTCGCGACGGATCCGGGTCCAAGGGCGCGCATGGCGAAAAGGGCGTCTCTTTCTTTCCCCGGTCAGGGACGTGATCGCCGCGTGCGGTTTCGGGGGCCGCCGCACGCGGGCTTGGGGATCACGCCTTCGAGCGTCATTACTGTGATCGCTCGCGGCTTAGAAGCTCTGGATGAGGACGGCGACGATCGCCGACGGGATGCCGGCCAGCAGCACAGCGTTGATCAGGGTCATGCCGATCTTTTCCATCCACATGGTAGCGTTCAGGGTTTGCATGGTCGTTCTCCGTTTTCCTGAGGCCGAAGCCTTTGTTGCGCCGCATCATTAACTCGGTGTCATTTGTTGCACCTGCGAACGGTTGCGGCCCCGTTCATGTCGATTATCAATATGGGCATATCGAAAAACAGGCAAGCGTTCTTATCGTTTTTCGATATTAAACTTTCGCAATGCATTAAACGGCTGTAAGGCTCAGGCATGAATCCCAGACTGAACAAGGGTTCGCGACTCGTCGTGGCGACCCACAATCCCGGCAAGGCCCGCGAGATCGCCGCTCTGCTGGGCGGTGATTTCGAGGTTCTGACGGCTTCCGAGGCCGGCGTGCCGGAGCCCGAGGAGACGGAATCGACCTTCGTCGGCAACGCCGTGCTCAAGGCCCGCCATGCCGCGGCCGCGAGCGGCGAGGTTTCGCTGGCGGACGATTCGGGCCTGTCGGTGCGGGGCCTCGACGGCCAGCCCGGCATCTATTCCGCCCGCTGGGCCGGGCCGGGCAAGGACTTCTATCCCGCGATGGCGCGGGTCGAACGCGAGCTCGGCGACCATCCCGACCGCACCGGCTTCTTCACCTGCGCCCTGGCCGTCGCCTGGCCGGACGGCTCGGTCTTCGCCGTCGAGGGCGTGGTGGACGGGACCCTGGTCTTCCCGCCGCGCGGTGACCGCGGCTTCGGCTACGATCCCATCTTCATCCCCGACGGCGGCGACCAGACGTTCGGCGAGATGGATCCGGACGCCAAGGAAGCCATCAGCCACCGCACACGCGCCTTCCAGATGCTCAAGGCCGCCCTGATTGACTGAGCCGGTCGCCCTCTATCTGCACTGGCCCTACTGCGCCCGCATCTGTCCGTACTGCGACTTCAACGTCTATCGGGCCCGCGGCCGCGAGGAAGAACAGGCGGCGCTGGTCGAGTCCATGCTGACCGATCTCGAGAGCCAGGCGCGGCGGCTCGGCTCGCGCCGGCTCGCCTCTATCTTCTTCGGCGGCGGCACCCCGTCGCTGATGGATCCAGCCGCCGCCGGCCGCCTGATCGAGGCCGCCCATGATCTCTTCCCGACCGGCGACACGGTCGAGATCACCCTTGAGGCCAATCCGACCGACGCCGAGACGGCGCGTTACCAGGCCTTCGCGTCCGCCGGGATCAATCGCCTGTCGCTCGGCGTCCAGTCCCTCGATGACGAGGCCCTGCGGTTCCTCGGGCGCGATCATTCCTCCGACGAGGCCCGCCGCGCCATCGAGGCCGCCCAGGCCGTGTTCGGCCGCGTGTCGCTCGACCTGATCTACGCCCGCCCAGGTCAGGGCGCCGAGGCCTGGCGTTCCGAACTCGCCGATGCCCTGACCCTGGGGCCTGAACACGTCTCGCCCTATCAGCTGACCATCGAGCCCTCGACCGCCTTCGGCAAGGCGTTCGAGCGCGGAACCCTCGTTCCGCCCGACGAGGACGCCCAGGAAGACCTCTACGACATCACCCAGTCGGTCCTGTCGGACGCCGGCTTCGACGCCTATGAGGTGTCCAACCACGCCCGTGGCGCTGCCGCCCGCTCGGCCCACAATCTCAATGTCTGGCGCGGTGTGGACTATCTCGGCGTCGGCCCGGGCGCCCATGGACGCCTGACGCTGGACGGCGCCCGCACCGCCACCGCCGCCCACCGGACCGTCCCGGCCTATCTGGCCGCGGTCGCCCGATCGGGCCTCGGCTGGGACGAGGTCGAGACGCTCTCGGCGACCGATGCCGCCGAGGAACGTCTCATGCTTGGCCTGCGCACGACGGAAGGCGTGGCGCTCTCCGCCCTCGCTCCCCTCGACCTTCAGGCGCGCATCGCGAGCCTTGTGGATGAAGGGGTCATCTCCACCATGGCCGACCGGCTGATCGCGACGCCGCGTGGCCGAAAGGTCCTCGACGCCGTCATCCGCGCACTGCTGGTCTAGTCCGCGGCGCGCTCACGTCGGGCGTCCTTCGCATGACGATCCCGATCCCGCTCCATGACCAGCTTGCGGGTTTGAGCGATGCGGGCGGCAAGGTTGGCCGGCTCGGCCGTTTCCGGGTCGATCGCGTCCAGCCGCTCCAGGGCCTCATCCCAGAACCCGGCCTGCCGCAGGATGTTGGCCAGGGCGCACTGGAAGGCGGCCCGGTCCTCCGGGTGCGCGTCCGGTTCATCCCCGGCCTCGCGATAGGCCTCGACGACCCGCAGGGCATAGCCGGGATAGCGAGGGTCACCCGGATCGGTTTCCCAGCAAGCCTTGATGGCATTGTTCAACCGCGTGCGCGGCGTTCCCCGCCCGAGCGCGTCGAGCAGGAAGTCATAGTGCAGATAGGACGCCTCCCGCGTGGCGGCCTCATATTCGGGGCTGGCGACCACCGTCCGGGCTCGTTCAAGGTCCTGCGGCGACAGATCACTGATCCACTGCGGAAACCGGCACTCAGGGCAGGCGGGGATCACGTGCGGCATCGTCAGCAGCGATATCGGCCGGCCATCGAGGTCGGAGCCGTACATCCCGCAACTCATGACCTTCCTGTACTCGTACTCAACCCCGTCGATCGGACAGACCGCCTGCGCGCGCGCCAGCATGGTCAAGGTGTAGGCTCCTTTTCGAATTAACCGGACCGCTGAGAAGGGGACGCGATCCTGCCGCTTCAAGCCCCACATCGTGCGCGTCAGGCCCCGTCAGGCGCTTCGTCCTCCCTTCGAAGCGGGGAAATCTTGTCTTTCTCCGTCACTCGGGACGGGCCGCGCAGCGGCGAAGACCGGGGCCTGAAAGCAGGCGGATCAACGGAGTTTGGCTCCCGGCTCTCCGCTCCGCTGCGGCCGGGATGAGGGAAACGGAGCGGGGACAAAGAAGCATTCTTCCGCTGCTAATCCCCCGCCCCTCCGGCGCACCCCCATACTCCTGAGGTCCCCACGCCAGGGGAGGGCGCATGGCCAGCGACCTTGT
>CAMLNT010000130.1 GCA_946481425.1 uncultured Brevundimonas sp. | reverse complement strand
TGACCGGGGATGCGGAAGATGTTGGAGACGTGCCAGAGCTTTTCGGCCTGGTCCTTGACCGCCTGAACCAGCTTGGGATGGGCGTGGCCCAGACCGTTGGTCGAGATGCCCTGGACGCAGTCCAGATACTCGACGCCGTCCGTCGACCACAGGCGGGCGCCCTGGCCTCGCTCCACCGACAGCGGGGCGCGATTGTAGACTCCCATCAGGTGTTCGGTGGTCACGGCGACAGCTCCAAAAGAGAAAGGCCCCGCACGCGCGAGCGGCGGGGACGTCAGGCGGCGGTTTTCGGCCCGGGAACGGGGTTAGTCAACACCGCCCGGCCTCACGTGCCGGCGTCGATTTCGGCGATGACGGCGGCATAGACTTCAGCCGCCAAGAGCAGGGTCGAGGCCTCGACGCGTTCGGCCGTGTCGTTCTCGGAATGAATAATGGTGAAGACCTCGGGCATGAAGCCCTCGGCCAGGCCGCTCTCGCCCTGGGGCGCGTTGAAGGCGAGCCACATCTGGTGGGCGCCGACCTCCGTCTGAAAGCCGAGCGACACGACCGGCGCGCCGGCCGCGCTGAAGGCGCGGTCGTCGGAAGGCGGATAGTTGGGATAGCCCACGCATTGCAGAAGGAGGCGCGAGCAGACCCGTTGCACCGCGCGCGTGACAAACGCGGACTGAAGCCCGTTGTTCTGGCCGTACATCATCGTGTCGCCGAAGGCGGCAACGTCGGAATTGACGACAGCGACGACGTTCCCGATCCCGTGCGCCTCGATCCAGCGGCGGGCGCCGATCAGGCCGAGCTCCTCCTGGTCGAACAGGATGACGCGGACGTCGTGGTCAAGACCCAGGTCGCGGACACGGCGAGCGGCCTCGACCACCGCGACGACAGAGGCGGCGTTGTCGACCAGGCCGTCGGCCAGTTCGCCGCCTTCGAGCACCACGGCGTCGTAGTGGGCGGTCAGCAGGATTTCGCGACCACCGTCGCCGCGACCGGGGACCACGAAGACGACGTTGCGGCCCTCCATGGGCGGCGTGCCGCGCACGCCGCCGCCCGCGAAGCTCTCGATCGTCGGCTCGAACCCGGCTTGGCGAACGAGGGCCACGGCGGCCTCGGTGCGGGCCTCATGGCTCGGCTGGACGAAGGTCAGGACCTGGTTGAACAGCGCCTGTTCGGCTTCGATACGGGCGATACCGGCGGACGGCCCCGTGTCCTGAGCGAAGGCGGGACCGGCGAGCAAGAGGGCGCCGGCGACGGCGAGCGAACGAAGCATAGGTTGTCCCCCTAGGACTTGAGACGCCAGCCCCTGCGGAAGACCTCATAGGCCGCCCAGCCGACGATGACGGTCAGGACGATGGAGAGAATGATCCCCACCGTCAAATCGCCCTCGGCCTGGCCGATGAAGCCGTAGCGGAAGCCGTCGATCAGATAGAAGAACGGGTTCCAGTGGCTGAGGGTCGCGAAGGGCTCGGGCAGGTTCTCGACCGCGTAGAAGGTGCCCGACAGAAAGGTCATGGGCATGACCACGAAGTTCTGGACCGCCGACAGGTGATCGAACTTTTCGGCCCAGAGACCGGCGAGCACGCCCATCAGGCCCAGCATCAGCGAGGCGATGACCGAGAAGAAGACGATGGCCCACAGGTGCTCGGCGCCGTAGCGCGAGAAGGGCCAGACGCAGATGGCGGTGACGAGCCCCACGACCAGACCGCGGGTCGCGGCGCCCAGGCCGAAGCCGAGCAGAAGCTCGAACGGGGAGAGCGGTGGCGTCAGGAAATCCGTCGCCGTGCCCATGATCTTGGCCTGGATCAGGGATGATGAGGAGTTGGCGAAGGCGTTGTTCAGCACCGCCATCATGATCAGGCCGGGGCCCGCAAACTCGGCGAAGCCCACGCCATGAATCGGCGGGCGGGCGCCCTGTACCGCGACCACGAAGACCATCATGTAGAGCAGGGTCGTCACCACCGGCGCGAACACCGTCTGGGCTCCCACTTTCCAGAAGCGCCGGACCTCCTTGAGGTAGAGGGTCTTGAGTCCCTCCCAGTTGAGGCCGGAATAGGCGCGAGGGATGGGCGGCGTGGCGGGCGGGGTCATGGCGGCTATGTAGGGGGATTGGGGTTTGGGGACTAGAGACGGGTGACAGGGTGACAACAGCCTGCCGCCCGTGTCGGTCGTCCCGCTGTGTTTTCGGACCGACATCGACATCTGCAGGACCAGAAACCGACCGACGATGCCTGCCTGACGCGGCCTCAGGCGGTCCCGGTGGTCCGGCGCCGCCGCGCCTCGGCCGTGATACCGCGCAGCTGTTTCAGCAGGCCTGCTCCCTCGATCTGGCGTGGATCAAGTCCCTCGGCGTGGAGGCGCTGGCGGATTTCATGGACGCCCCGACACTGGCCCGAACGGGCGAGCTCAAAGGCCCGCTCCATGGAAGTAGGCCGCTCGCTCACAACACCCGGGCGACCCGGGCCATCTCCACATCGCCGTGAAAGATGCGCGCGGCGATGCCAGAGTCATAAAAGGTCAGCATCGCCCCGGCCTCGACGCGGGCCGCATCAAGGTCATTGGCGACCAGCGGCTCCATGTGGGGCGTGTCGCTATCCTGTCGGTCGATGTAACAGATGAAGTTCATGGCCAGACGCCCAATCCGATGAGGCGGGAGTTTGCGGCGAACCGTTATCTCTCAGCCGCGGGCGCCTAACGATGTTCACCCACGATCTATCCAGCCTACGCCCCTTTCGACCGAACGTCTAATGACGCGCCTTCACGCCCGTGTGATCCCGTCGATGGAGCAGCCATTTCATCGGCTTGTCGATCCCAGGCGGCGGGGTTTGCCCGCCCCAGCGGGCCGCTCCCTGCTATTCGGCAGTCCTCAACATTCCGGTCGATCCGGCTTCGGCGGACTCTGCGGACGCCAATTCTGCGCTAAACAGCATCCGGATGCCGCCCCGCCTGTTCATCGACGCCGACGCCTGCCCAGTGAAGGAGGAGTGCTATCGCGTGGCCGAGCGCTGCGGCCTTCACGTCTTCGTGGTGTCCAACGGCTGGATCAACACCCGTCGGGCCCCCTTCATCGAACAGGTCGTGGTCGATAGCGGTCCGGACGTCGCCGACGACTGGATCGCCGAGCGCGCCGCCCGCGGCGACATCGTCGTCACCTCAGACATTCCGCTGGCCGACCGCGTGCTCAAGGCCGGGGCACAGGCGATCAAGCCGAACGGCCAGCCCTTCACCGCCGATTCCATCGGATCAGCCTTGGCCGGGCGCATGGTGGGCGAGCATCTGCGCTCCATGGGCGTGGCCACCTCCGGCCCGCCGCCCTTCGGTCCGCGCGACCGCTCCGCCTTCCTCCAGGCGCTAGACCGCGCCGTCGTCGTCGCCCGCCGGGCCGGTGTCCCATGACCGTGCACATCATCGGCGCGGGCCCCGCCGGCCTCATGGCAGCCGAGCGGCTGGCCGGACGCGGCCTCAAGGTTGTGGTTCACGACCGGATGCCTTCGGTCGCTCGCAAGTTCCTGATGGCCGGACGCGGTGGCCTGAACCTGACCCACTCTGAAGGCCTGTCCGATCCCGAAGCCTTCTTGTCCCGCTATGGTCCGGCCGCGGCTCGGGTTCGGACCTGGCTCGACCGCTTTGGCCCGGCCGAGCTGATCGCCTGGGTCGAGGCGCTTGGCCAGCCGACCTTCATCGGTGGTTCAGGCCGGGTCTTTCCCAAGGTGCTCAAGGCATCGCCCCTGCTGCGCGCCTGGCTGGCTCGGTTGGAAAAGCAGGGGGTCGAGGTCCGCACCCGCTCCCGCTTCCTGGGCTGGCGCGGCGACCAGCTCTTCTTCGACACGCCGGCGGGCGAGCGGCTCGAGGACGCCTCGGCCGTAATACTGGCCTTGGGCGGCGCATCGTGGCCTCGGCTCGGCTCGGACGCCGCCTGGACCGGCCTGCTCGAGGACGTGGAGGCCTTCCGGCCGTCCAACATGGGCGTCGACATCCGCTGGTCGGACCTGTTCCGCGATCGCTTCGCCGGCCAGCCCCTGAAGGGCGTTGCCCTCACTCACGGCGACCAGACCGTCCGGGGCGAGGCCATGATCGCCGGCTACGGCCTCGAAGGCGGCGCGATCTACGCCTTGTCCGCGCCCATCCGCGACGCCGTAGAAGCCGCCGGATCGACGATGATCGTCCTCGACCTCAAGCCCGACGTGGACCTCGAAATGCTGACTGCCCGTCTGGCTCGGCCGCGCGGCCGCGACAGCCTCTCCAATCACCTGAGAAAGGCCTCCGGTCTGCCGCCCCAGGCCATCTCGCTCCTGCGCGAGCCGGCGCCCCTGAAGGACGATCCCCGCCGGATCGCGTCGCGGATCAAAGCGCTGCGTCTCATAGTGACGGGCGTCCAGGGTCTCGATCGCGCCATCTCCTCGGCCGGGGGACTGCGGCTCGATCAGGTCGACGACGGGCTGATGCTGCCGGCACGGCCGGGCGTCTTCGCCTGCGGTGAGATGCTGGACTGGGAAGCCCCGACCGGCGGCTATCTGCTGACAGCGGTCATGGCCTCGGGTCTGGTCGCCGGCGAGGCCTGTGCGGACTGGCTCCAGAGAAGGGGCTGACTACCAGCTCGGCCGGATCGAGAACTGGACGGCGACGAAGCCTTCCGTCGCATCCCGGTCGATACCCGTGCCGCCGTGGACGCCCTCGGCCGTCACCTCGCGGTGCACATAGCCGAACGAAGTCTGGGTATCGCCGCGCCGCCACGCCACCCCGATCTGGGCGTCACCGATGAAGGATCCGGTGTCGTGACTGATCTGGCGATCCCAGCCGTCCATGCCGCGGGCCCAGTTCAGGCCGACGGCCGTACCGGTGCCCGCCGCGAACAGATACCAACGGCCCTGATCCTCGTCGAAGGCGTGCTCGCCGTCCGCGACTTCAAGGCGGCCAACGCGAATGGTGGCGCCTGCCTCAGCCGTTCCGCCCTGGGCGTTCACGCCGACCCCGGCGTGTGGAGTCAACTCGACCTGCACCGCGCCGGGCTGGCCCGAGACCATCGGCCAGGCGCGCAGATACGCCACCTCGCGCTGTGACGCCTCGAAGCGCGCCCGCTCGATGGAGCCTTCGGGCAGGGGGCTCGGCTCATCGCTGGAGCGAATACGGATCTGTTCCAGGGTGCCGTCGGCGTGGCGACGCCATGCGCCGCGCTGCTGGGCCGCGATGAGACCATCGGTGCCGTTGAATAGGGCGCGGTCCAGCCGTTGGCCATCGCCCTGACGCATTAGGGCATCCACACCAATCGGCGTGGTGGCGTCAGGGGCGAGTTCGACCGCAACGCCAGCGGTCCAGTCAATATCTTGAGCGTGAGCCAGCGATCCTGCGGCGGCCCACATCAGGACCGCAGCGCCGCTTCCCCAAAAGACCGACCGGCGAGTACGCACCGTCGTCCCTCCGCCTCCCCAGGCATCAGCCGCGTCACAATGACTCGACTTTACCTTTCTGGCAAACAGACGAACCGCGTTCGGGTTCCCCCGCATCGGCCTATTGGCAGGCGAGGCATTCCTCGTAGTCGGTCTTGGCGACCGCGAAGAGATCCGGCTGATTGGGATCGATCTCTGCCTCGGACTTGTCCTCGGCTCCCGCGAAAGCGGCGCGCTGAACTGACTTGGAGCGGAGATAGTAGAGCGACTTCATGCCCTTCTCCCAGGCCGACCAGTGCAGCATGTGCAGGTCCCACTTGTCGACGTCACCCGGGATGAACAGGTTGACCGACTGGGCCTGGCAGATCTCTGGCGAACGATCGGCCGCCAGTTCGATGACCCAGCGCTGGTCCAGCTCGAAGGCGGTCTTGTAGACGGCCTTCTCGTCGTCACTCAGGCCGTCCAGATGCTGGACCGAGCCTTCGTTGGCGAGGATCGAGGACCAGATAGCATCAGTGTTCAGGCCCTTCGCCTCAAGCACGTCCTCCAGATAGGGGTTCTTGACCGCAAAGGAGCCCGACAGGGTCTTGTGCGTATAGATGTTGGCCGGGATCGGCTCGATGCCGGCCGAGGTGCCGCCGCAGATGATCGAGATCGAGGCCGTCGGGGCGATGGCCAGCTTGTGCGAGAAGCGCTCCATCACGCCGCGCTCCTCGGCGTCCAGGCAGGGGCCCTTCTCCTCGGCCAGCAGGCGGCTGGCCTTGTCGGCCTCGCGGCGCAGGTGCTTGAACAGCCGCATGTTCCAGGACTTGGCCATGGCCGACTCAAAGGCCACGCCCTGCGCCTGCAGGAACGAATGGAAGCCCATCAGGCCCAGGCCGACCGAGCGCTCGCGCTTGGCCGAGTAGACGGCCGCGGCCATGGCCGGCGGCGCGCGCTGGATGAAGTCTTCCAGCACGTTGTCGAGGAAGCGCATGACGTCCTCGATGAAGCGGGGCTCATCGCGCCACTCCAGGAAGGTCTCCGCGTTGACCGACGACAGGCAGCAGACGGCGGTCCGGTCCACGCCCAGGTGGTCGGCGCCGGTGTGCAGCATGATTTCCGAGCACAGGTTCGACTGCTTGACCTTGAGGCCCAGCGCCTTCTGGTGCTCGGGCATGGCGCGGTTCACCGTGTCCGAGAAAATCAGATAGGGCTCGCCGGTCTGCAGGCGGATCTCGAGGATCTTGGTCCAGAGCGAACGGGCGTCGACGGTCTTGCGGACCTCGCCGGTCTTCGGCGAGACCAGATCGAAAGTCTTGCCGTCGCGGACCGCCTCCATGAAGGCGTCGGTGATGTTGATGCCGTGATGCAGGTTCAGGGACTTGCGGTTGAAGTCGCCCGAGGGCTTCCGGATTTCGAGGA
>CAMLNT010000129.1 GCA_946481425.1 uncultured Brevundimonas sp. | reverse complement strand
GCCAGGTCTCGTTGCCGTCCCACACCGGCGCGATGGTGTTCATCATCACGTCCCGTTCGCCGGGTGTCCGCGCGAAGGGAAACAGGATGCCGACGCCCAGATCGAACCCGTCCAGCAGGACGTACAGCAGGACGCCGGTGGCGATCAGTCCGGCCCAGATGAGGGGAAGGTCCAGCATCAGTGATCCTCCGGGATGTCGTCGGGCGCGGCGGCAAGGGCCGAACCGGGAGCCCGGCCGCGCGGGAGCGGCTCGGCTGCGGCCTTGACCGGCCCCTCCGCCAGCAGGCGCAGGATGAACAGGGCGCCGGCCGTGAAGACCAAGGCGTAGACGGACACATAGGTCAGGAGCGACGCGAGAACCGCCCCGGCCGGAACATCGGACGCGGCGTCGGCGGTTCGCAGCACGCCGTAGACGACCCAGGGTTGGCGCCCGACCTCGGTCACGATCCAGCCCGCCAGCACGGCCAGGAAGCCGGCCGGGCCCATGGCCACGGCGAAGCGCAGGAACGTCCGGTCGCCGAGTTTGCGGCGGAACGCCAGCCAGGCGCCCCAGACGCCGAGCCCCAGCATCAGGAGGCCCAGGCCGATCATGACGCGGAAACTCCAGAAGACGAGCCAGACCGGCGGCTGGTCCTCGCGGGCCAGCTGGTCCAGACCGGGAATGACCTCGTCGCGCGGCGCGTTCTGGATCAGGTTTCCGACGCCCGGGATGGTCAGGGCGAAGTCGTTGGACTGTGTCTCGCGGTTCGGGATCGCGACGATGTGGAAGGGCTGGTCGGCGCGCGTCTCCCAGTAGCCCTCCATGGCCGCGAGCTTGGACGGCTGGTGGTGGCGGGCGACCTCGCCCGAGGCGTGACCGGCGAGGATCTGGAGCGGGGCGGTGACGAAGACCATGCCCACGGCCATGACCAGGGCGTAGCGGCTCTCGCGCTGGCCCGGCTCGCGCAGCAGCCGCCAGGCCGAAGTGGCGGCGACGACGAGCGCCGTGGTCAGGAAGGCCGCCAGCAGCATGTGGGCCAGCCGCGACGGGAAGCTGGGATTGAAGATCACTTCCATGAAGGAAGTGGCGACGTAGCGGCCGTCCGCCATGATCTCGAAGCCCTGGGGCGTCTGCATCCAGCTGTTGGCCGCCAGGATCCAGAAGGCCGACACGCTGGTTCCGAAGGCGACGAGGCAGGTGGCCAGGAAGTGGAGCTTCTCGCCGACCTTCTTCCAGCCGAACAGCATGACGCCCAGGAATGACGCCTCCAGGAAGAAGGCCGTCAGGACCTCATAGGCCAGCAGCGGCCCGATCACCCCGCCGGTGCGGTGTATGAACTCCGACCAGTTGGTGCCGAACTGGTAGCTGAGGACCACGCCTGACACGACGCCCATGCCGAAGCTGAGCGCGAAGATCTTCACCCAGAACAGGTATAGCGTCTTGAAAGCCTCGTCCCGGGTCCGCAGCCACAGCCCCTCGAGCACGGCGAGGAACGCGGCCAACCCGATGGTGAAGGCCGGGAAGAGGATGTGGAAGGCGACCGTGAAAGCGAACTGAAGCCGCGACAGAAAGACCGCGTCCAGGTCCATGACCCGAGCTCCGAAGTAACCCTGAGAATTTCTCGGTTACATGCCCGCATGGGGCGACCACAAGGGCCTGTATTCATCTATTGATGAATTTAATGCCGAAGCGTCAGGCTGCCGGGAGCTCGACCCAGAAGGCGGCCCCGTCGCCGGGCCGGGACTCTACGCCGATGCGGCCCTTCTGAAGCTCGACCAGGCGCTTGGCGAGAGCCAGGCCAATGCCATGCCCCTCCACGGTCGATTTCTCCATACCCAGACGGTTGAAAGGTTCGAACAGCTCCGCCTGCTTGGCCTCGGTCAGGCCCGGACCCTGGTCGATCACGCTGATGCGGATCATGCCGCCGTCGGACGGGGCGGCGCGGAAGCGGACGACGCCCCCGGAGCCGCCGTACTTGAGCGCGTTGGAGGTGAGGTTGGAGAGGACCTGGTTCAGGCGCACGGAATCGGCGCGAACCACCAGCTTTTCGGCCTGGGGCATGACTTCCATCCGAATGCCGCGGGCGTCCGGATGCAGGGCGGCCTGACGGCGGATGTCGTCGAGCAGGGCGCCCACGTCGACGGGCTTGAGATCCACGGCCACCGCCCCGGCTTCGGCGCGCGAGACGTCCAGCAGGTCATAGGCGAGGGCCTCGATCTGGCGCGCCGTCTTGACCAGCATGTCGCTCATCTCGGCCTGGGTCTGGTTGACCTCGCCCAGCTTGCCGTCGCGCCACAGCTCGGCGATGCCGATGACGCCGGCGATCGGGCTCTTGATCTCGTGACTGACGTTGGCCAGCAGGCGCGACTTGCCGTCCGAGGCGCGCTCGGCGCGGGCCTGGGCCAGTTGCGCCGCGCGCGTCAGGCCGTCGCGCTCCTCGAGAACGCCGACGATCATGACCGCAGGGAGATAGGCCATCAGGGTGGTGATCTGGGACATGATCGACCGCCCCGGCCCGTCGAAGATGGCCGCATAGGGTCCGAAGCCGGCCATGCTCCCGCCGACGGCCAGGACGCTGATGATGACGGTCGCCAGGCTGAGGCCGACGAACCGCAGGCGCACGGCGATGGTCAGGATCAGCGGCATGAAGAGCACGCTGAGCGGCCACGCCATCGGCGAGAACACCGAGAAGAACAGGGCGCCGAGCGCCGCCAGAAGCACCGTGGCTTCGGCCAGCTTGGCCGGTCGCCGCAGGCGAATGGATTCGCGGCGGCTGAGCCCGAGGATGAGGCCGCCCATGCCGGCCACGCCTACGGCATGGCCGAGCCACCAGGTCAGGAAGGTCGCCGACATGTCAGCGCCCTGGAGGGATGCGAGGCCCACGGCGGCGAAGGCAGCCGCCGGAATCGGCGCCAGGACCACCGCCGTGATCACGAAGCGGCGCACGCCGTCCATGCTGGCGAGGTTCAGTCCGTCTCCGAAACGCCGGACCAGCATCACGGCCAGCACGATCTCCATCATGTTGGCGACCGTGAAGAGCAGCGTCAGTTCATAGCTGTTGCCGACCAGCAGTTCGGCCACCGCAATCGCAAAGGTCAGCAGGCCGCCGAGGCAGAGGTCATAGGTGCGGTCGCGGTCGCGGCGCAGCCAGACCCCGATGGCCACGCCATTGGCCGCCCACAGGGCCGCGATCAGACCGGCGGTGCGGGCGAACAGGATGGCCCCGACCACCAGCGCGACCACGGCCAGGGCCGCCAGGATCGGTTCCAGCGGCTGGCTCACGAACTGGCTAACCCCCCTGTCGAGGGGTTTGCGCGCCGCCCGGCTGCGGGCGGGGCCGGCGGTCGTTTCGAGCACGGGGCTCAGGGTCATGGACGCGTCTCGACTGCGGATTCCCCAGCAGGCTTAACCCGGTGTTCCTAATATCCCTTAAAGGGCGGGCGCCGCTGTGAGCCCTCTGTGGATGGCGGCTTGCAGCATCCGTACGGCCTCGGCGGGGCCGTTGGGGTGCGCCCAGACCCCCGCGCCGACGCAAAGGAAATCGGCGCCCGCCGCGGCCAGGCCCTCGGCGTTGTCTGCGGTGATTCCGCCGATGGCGACGCAGGGGACCTCCATCGTCTCCTGCCAGATGGACAGGATTTCGGGCTCCGCACGGGTCGAGGCGTCCTTGGTCGGGCTGTCGAAGAAGGCGCCGAAGGCGACGTAGTCGGCGCCGGCTTCGGCCGCCTCCATGGCCAGGTGGCGGCTGTCATGACAGGTCACGCCGACGATCCGGTCGGGCCCGACGTCGCGCCGGGCGGAGGCGTAAGGAACGTCGCCCTGGCCGACATGGACCCCGTCCAGGCCCAGCGGCTTCACGAGATCGGGCCGGTCGTTGAGGATCACCGCCACGCCGCGCGCCTGGGCGATCGGCGCGATCACGGCGGCGGCCTCGCGAATGGCGTCGTCGTCAGCGGGCTTCAGGCGGATCTGCAGGCAGGCTACGTCGCCCGCATCGAGCGCCGCCTCGAGATCACGCGCGAAGGCGCCGAGGTCCGGGATCGACGGCGGGGTCAGGAGATAGAGGCGGCATTCGCGAGCAGGCATGGGCCGGGGATGCTCGCGCCTGCCTCCAGCGTCAATCCTTCACGGCAAGGCGCGGCGCAAAGTCGACCCGGCGAACCGAATAGAGGTGGCCGTTGCGGACCTGTCCCTCGACCAGTTCATAACCAAGCAGCCCGAAAATGCGGTCACCGATAAAGATCGGCCGGGCGTCGCCGTACCAGTCCACGCAGGAGGCCTCGCACATGTCGTCCTCCGGATCGGCCCAGCCATGGAGGTCGCCCAACCGGGTGAGCCGCTCATTGAACCGCCGCAGGAACACGACGCTCGCGTCGACCTGGCTGAAGCGATTGCCGCCGCCCTGTTCGAAGACGGGCAAGCCCAGCAGGCCCGCCTCGCCGTCCGGCGACCCGGGATCGGGGCGATAGAAGAAGGCATGGCTTCGGTACTCCGCCTGGCCGGCGTCTTCGAGGAGGTAGGTGTTGGAGAAGTCCGGCCGCCGCGACCAGCCGGTCGGCGTCAGGTTGAACGACCGGAATGACAGGCCCTCATCGTTCTCGGTCAGGATCAGGGCGTCGCGGCCCATGGGCTCGATCCGCACCACGCCGCCATCGAGGACGTGGCTCTGGATGCCGCCCTGGTCGAGCGGCACGACGTGGAGAACGCCGCCGAGGGGCTCCCACTCCTCGTCCCGCACACCGACGCCGTAGAAAAGATGGCGTCCGACGAACCGATTCCTCACGCCGCCGCTGCTGTTCTCAGGCATCGGGGGGAGCAGCCGATAGTCCTGATCGCGCGCCTGGCCAGATCCATCGCCGAAGCGGCTCAGGTCCAGTGTCACGAGCGCCGCGGCGCCGTCCGCGAACCAGGGATTCCACATGGCGTCGCCATGGCTGTCGCTGAGCACCAAGGCGTAGAGCCGGTTGTTGGCCGCATCCTCTTCGAGCGAGAACTGGTCGACCGGCGCGCCGCGCACCTGAAGGGCGCGAGGGCGACCCTCGCCGAAGGGCAGCCGGTAGACCGCCGATTCCGGCAGGTTTTCGTCCGACCGGGCGCGCCAGCCCGACAGCCACAGGTAGCCGGCGTCGGCGGAGGCGTAGAAGGTTCGCGCGCCCGGTCCGATGACCGCGGTCGACCGGCAGGTCAGCTCCGGCGCCGTCAGCTCGCACCGGGTGACGGCATGAATCGCCTCGACCTCCCCCAGGCTTTCGGGCGCCCGATAGATGTCACGCACGCCGACCAGCGGCCGCGCCTGCGCCTCCTGGTCCTTGCCGGCCCATCGGGCGAGCGTCGGCAGATCCGCCAGCGGATCGTCCGCGTCCACATAGGCCGGGGTGTAGAGGATCAGGTCGTCGCCCAGCATCCGCGAGGCGTAATTCGTCGACGAATAATAGTCGTCCGTCGCGATGTGGTGACTGTCGACGAAGCTGATGTTCCCGGCCGCGTCCAGTTGGAACCGGTTGATCTGGGTTCCCGTGACGGCGCCGTCGTAGAGGTAGCCGATCACCACGATCCAGTCGCCGGAGACCAGCATCTCGTCGTACCAGGATCCCGGATCGACCGGGAAGCCGGGCGGATAGGCGTCGGCCTGGTCCACGGCCCGAAGCCCGCCTCCCGAGATGTCGATGGTGAACAGCCGCCCGCGCCGAAGCACGATGAGGGTATTTCCCCGCAGCTTGACGATGTCGCCCTCGTCGACGCCGAGTTCCTGGTTGTTGGTGATGGATTCATCCGACGCGGCCTCACCGACCGCCATGATTGGCGAGGTGGAGGCGAGGTCAGGCGCCGAAATCCGCGAGCCGGTGACGACCACCATCTCCTCGACCTCATCCTCTCCCCCATCATCCTCGGGCATGGCGCACATCATCGGATCCGGGTCGTCGCAGACCGGTGGGTCCTGCAGGGCATGGACCGAGAGCCAGACCTTCAGCTCATCCTCGGAGCCGAACCGCTCGAGCCCGGCCTCCTGCGCCAACCCCGGTCCGGCCGCGCCGAGCCCGACCGCCAGTCCCAGTCCCGCCAGAAATGTCCGCATCGCCCCCTCCGCATCACGGTGTTCATTCGGGCGAGCGGATTGCGGCGGATGCACGCGCGGATTGCGGCGGAAAATGGCCGTTGCGAACGCCTTGCATTCGCCCCTTTCGGCCTGATATGTAGAGTCATTCGCAACCGGTCGGGCCGCGTCACTTGTACGTCTGTAACTGCAACGGCATTCGCGAACGTCAGGTGCACGCCGCCATCGAGGCTGGCGCCTGCCGTCCGCGCGACATCTTCGCCGCCCACGACTGCCAGGCACAGTGCGCCAAGTGCGTCTGCGACATGCGCCGCATGATCCAGGACCAGCGCGAGGCCTATGCCATGGCCGCCGAATAGGCCCTGCTCTTCCGAGCAAAAATCATTCGCAATATCAATGCGGTGATAAACGCTCGCATCTGAAACATCCGTCGGCCTGATGTGTTAGATGTCGGGTAGCGGACGCCGAATCTCCCTCAGGCCGCCCGCCAGGAAGGATTGGGCCATGAAGGGCGACCCCCAGATCATCAAGCTGCTGAACACGGTGCTCACCAACGAGCTGACCGCCGTGAACCAGTACTTCCTGCACGCACGCATGTTCGAGAGCTGGGGTCTGACCCACCTCGGCCGCATCGTCTACGAAGAGTCGATCGGCGAGATGAAGCACGCCGACAAGCTCATCAAGCGGATCCTGTTCCTGGAGGGCCTGCCCAACCTGCAGGACCTGCACAAGCTCAAGATCGGCGAGACCGTGC
>CAMLNT010000128.1 GCA_946481425.1 uncultured Brevundimonas sp. | reverse complement strand
GGACGATCTGGAGCGCATTCACTCCAAGGAGCTGACGCGGATCCCCGGCGTGACGCGGGTCTCGTCCAGCGTGGCGATGCGGACAGTGGTCAAACGGGGCGCATTGCCGGTTTAGGCCGTCCGGATCACCTGCCCGTCCACCACCACCGGCCAGGGTGTCAGCCGTCCGCCGGCGGCCGGGCCGCCGATGCAGTCGCCGGTCAGCGGCTTGAAGATCGCGCCGTGCCAGGAGCAGAGGATCAGGTCGCCGTCGTCGGTGAGGTAGCGATCGAGCTCGACGGCCAACGGATAGCCGGCGTGGGGACAGCGATCGACGTAGCCACGCACTTCGCCGTCCTTGCGCACGAGGAAGCCGTGGAAGAAGGCTTCGCCGATCTGGACGACGACCGAACGGGCGCCCGGGTCCTTGAGGTCCTCGAGCACGGCGACGGCCACGCCCGGCGGGGTCTTCCAGACGCGAGGGCGGTCGGGCGGCGGCGGCCCGTCCGTCACCGCTCGGCCTTGAGCGGGCGGTTCAGCAAGCCGTCGATCGCCTGATCGACGTCGATCTCGCCGGCGAGGATGGCAGCGATGGCTTGGCAAATCGGGGCCTCGACGCCGAGCTTCTCAACGAGCTGGCGCACGGCCGGGGCGGAATCCACGCCCTCGGCGACCGAGCGCTTGCCTTCGAGCGCCTGATAAAGGGTCTGGCCTTGACCGAGAGCGAGGCCGACGGACATGTTCCGCGACTGGGGGCTGGAGCAGGTGAGGACGAGGTCGCCCAGGCCGCAGAGACCGGCGACGGTTTCGGCCTTGCCGCCGAGCGCCACGCCGATGCGGGTCATCTCCGCGAAGCCCCGCGTGATCAGACCCGCATGGGCCGAGCGGCCCAGGCCCCGGCCCTCGGAGATGCCGCAGGCAATAGCCAGAACGTTCTTGATCGCGCCGCCCACCTCGGCCCCGATCAGATCGTCGGCAAGATAGGGCCGGAAGGCCGGGGCGGCTATGGCCTGGACCAGCTGGGCGCCCAGCATCGCGTCCGGGCAGGCCAGGGTCACGGCCGTAGGCAGGCCGCGCACGACGTCGGCGGCGAAGCTGGGTCCGGACAGCACGGCCGTGCGGGCCCGCGGGATGGTCTCGACCAGGACGTCGGTCATCAGCTTGAGTGAGCCGCGCTCGATGCCCTTGGAGCAGAGGACGACAGGCGTGCCGTCGGCCACGTGAGGCGAGAAGTCGGCTAGAACGCTGCGCATGTGCTGGGCCGGCGGGACCGCCAGGATGAAGTCGCGGTCGGCCAGATCGGAAAGGTCGGCCACAGCGACGACCCCGGGCTCCAGCTTCACGCCGGGGAGGAAGGCCTCGTTCTCATGGCGGGCGTTGATGCTCTCGACGACCTCGGCCTCGCGGGCCTGTATCTTCACGTCGAGACCCGATCGGGCGCAGGACTGGGCCAGCGCCGTACCCCAGGCGCCGCCGCCGATCACGCCGACCGATCGAAGCTCGTTCATGCCTTGGCTCCCTTGCGGCCGGTTGCGTAGAGCGGGTCGGACAGCGCCGTTGCCTCATCGAGCGGCCAGCGCGGCCGGGCCCGGGCGTCGAGACCCGAGGTCAAACCCAGAGCGAGCCGTTCGGCTCCCGCCAAGGCGATCATGGCGGCGTTATCCGTACAGTAGGCGAGGGGCGGGGCCACGAAGTCGAAGCCTTGACGTCCGCAGGCCTCGGTCAGGGACCGGCGGACCGTCTGGTTAGCCGCGACCCCGCCGGCGACGACGAACAGGCGATGGCTATGGCGTTCGGCAAAGTCGGTCATGGCGCGCTCGGAACGCTCGGTCAGCTGGCGGGCGATGGCGGCCTGGACGGACGCCGCAACGTCCGCGCGGTCCTGATCGGTCTCGGCCGCCTCGGCGGCGCGGGCGGCAGCGGTCTTGAGGCCCGAGAAGGAGAAGTCGAAACCCTTGCGGCCCAGCAGGGCGCGCGGCATGGCGACCTTCGAGGCGTCGCCCGAGGCGGCCAGCCGTTCCAGCGCCGGGCCGCCGGGATAGCCGAGGCCGAGCAGCTTGGCCGTCTTGTCGAAGGCCTCGCCGGCGGCATCGTCGATGGTGGAGCCCAGGCGCGTCATGTCCTCGACGCCGCGCACCTCCAGCAGCTGGCAATGGCCGCCCGAGACCAGCAGCAGCAGGAAGGGGTAGGCGGCCTCGGCGCCTAGCCGGGCCGACAGGGCATGGCCCTCGAGATGATTGACCGCGACCAGCGGCAGGCCACGCGCCAGCGCCACCGCCTTGCCGAAGCTGAGCCCCACCATGACCCCGCCGACCAGACCCGGCCCGGCCGTGGCGGCCACGCCGTCGAGGCCGTCGAAGCCGATCCCGGCTTCCTCCAGAGCCCTGCGGGCGATGTCGTCGATGATGCGGACGTGGCCGCGGGCGGCGATTTCGGGGACGACGCCGCCGAAGGGCGTGTGCTCGTCCTGGCTGGCCACGACAGAGGACAGGACCTCGACAGAGCCGTCGGCGCGCCGGCGCACGACGGCCGCGGCGGTCTCGTCGCAACTGGTCTCGAGGCCCAGAACCGTATAGTCGCCAGTCGTCATCGGCGGCGAGGTAGCCGCTCATAACGACCGGACGCAAGCTTGAGCCCCACGCCCCCCATCCGCATCGGCACCCGTCAGTCGCTTCTGGCCCGCACCCAGTCCGGCCACGTGCAGGCCGCGATCGCTCGCCGGCTGGGCGCACCCGACCATCCCGAAACGATGGCTCCGCTGGTCTTCATCACCACGACCGGCGACCGCATACAGGACCGGCGCCTGATGGATATCGGCGGAAAGGCCCTTTTCACCAAGGAGATCGAGAAGGCTCTGTTCGACGGCGACATCGATGTGGCGGTCCACTCGATGAAGGACGTTCCCGCCGAGCCGCCGGAAGGCCTGGTCATCGCAGCCGTGCCCGAGCGTGAGGATCCGCGCGACGCCTTCCTTTCGGACAAATACGCCAGTCTGGAAACGCTGCCGGAAGGCGCGAAGCTGGGCACGGCCTCCCTGCGTCGGCAGGCCCAGGCGCTCGCTGTCAGGCCGGACCTTCTGATCGAAGTCCTCAGGGGCAATGTGGATACCCGCCTTCGACGCCTGGCCGAGGGCGATTTCGACGCCATCCTGCTGGCGGCGGCCGGCCTGAACCGGCTGGGGCTGGGCGAGCGCGCTCGTGGCTTTATCGATCCGTGGGCCGCGCCGACCGCGCCGGGACAGGGGGCGCTCGCGCTGCAGTGTCGCGCCGATAGTCCCTGGGCTGAATGGCTCACCGGCATGAACGACGAGGCGACGGCTGTTTGCGTGGCCGCGGAGCGCGGCGCCCTGGTCGCGCTCGAGGCCAACTGCCGCACCGCCATGGGCGCGTACGCCCGGATCCTCGGCGGCGAAGTCCGGCTGGCGGTCGAGACCCTTTCCAGCGACGGCAAGAAGCGATGGCGCCGCGAGGGCGTCTGTCCGCCGGATCTCCGCGCCGCGAGGACGCTCGGGTTCGAGGTCGGCGAACGCGTTCGCGAGGACGCCGGCAGCGATCTGTTCGGATGACCGTCTGGATCACCCGGACCCGACCGGGCGCGGATCAGACCGCGGTGCGCCTGAAGGCGCTGGGCGTCGACAGCCTGATCGACCCTCTGCTGGAGGTCCGCGTCATAGATGTTGCCCCCGACCTGAAAGACTTCGACGCGCTCGCCTTCACCAGCCCGAACGGCGTCGAGGCGTTCGCCAGTCTGTCAAGGGATCGCAGCCGTCCAGTATTCGCCGTAGGCGAGGCTACCGCCGCAGCCTCGCGGCGCATCGGGTTCGAACAGGTCGAGGCGGCCGATGGCGACCTGGGGGCGCTGGCCCGTCTGCTGGCGCTCCGCCGTCCCGGCAGGGTTCTGGCGCTCGGCCCGACCGAGCCGTCCGGCGATCTTGCGGCCCTGTCGGACGGCGTGCCGGTGACTGCCCGCGCGATCTACGAGACAGTGGCGCGAGCGCCGCTGATCGCCGGCGGCGCCTCTGATCTGGTCGCCGTGACGATCCATTCCGCCAAGGCTGGCCGCGTCCTGGCGGCCGGTGATCGGGATCTGGCTGAACTGGCCGTCATCGCCCTGTCCGAGGGCTGCGCCGAGCCGCTGCGAGGGCGAGCGGTGAAATCCATCGCGGTCGCCCCGTTCCCTGACGACGCATCCTTGGTTAGGCTGACGGCAGACGTTCTGTCGAAGGCGCCTTGATGACCGACAATCCCGCTGAGGATCGGCCCCGGATCGAGCCCGAGCCGCCCCACCGCGAGCTGGAGCGGCCCAGCATCCCGCCGCGCATCCTGCTGCTTGTGGCTCTGGCGGCCATCCTGATCATTATCGCGGTCGGCTTCGGCGCCGCCCGCGAGCGTATCGCGCGCGCCATCGGGCCGGCTCCGCCTGTGTCCGAAAGTCAGGAACGGGTGCAGATGCGCCAACGCATCGAGCAGCTGGAAAGCGAACTCGATCTCGCCCGCCGTCAGGCCGCCACCCGCCCCGAACCGGTCGCCCTGCCGACTGAGGATGGCGAGACGGTCGTCGTCGATCCGCTCCAGCTCGAGGACCGGATCGCGGCGCTGGAAGCTTCTCAGGCCCGCATGTCGCGCGCCGCCGCCGCTGCCGTGGCCGCCGCGGCCCTGGCCGATGCGGCGGAGGGCCCCGAACCGTTCGCCGGTGAACTGGCATCGCTGGAACGCCTGGCTCCAACGTCCCGCGGCATCCGCGCGCTGCGTGAGCTGGCCGAACAAGGGGCCCCGACGCGCGCGACCCTGGTGGGAGAATATCCTGCGGCCGCGGCCCGCGCCGCGCGCGCCGCCGAAGGAGAAACCGACTCCGACGGCTTCTTCGAGGGTCTCGGCCGCTGGTTTCGATCCATCTTCAGCCTGCGGCGCATCGGCGATCTCGAGGGCGACAGCGCCGACGCCATTCTGGCCCGCGCGGAGCGGCGTGTCCGCGAAGGTGACCTGGAAGGCGCGCTTTCACAGTTGCAGAGCCTTCCGGAGCCCGCGCGTGACGCCATGGCGGACTGGACGGCGCGGGCCGAGCGGCGCGTCGAGATCGAACGCCGCATCAACGCTCTGAGGGCCCAGGCGCTGGGCGACCTGTCCGGAGCAACCGTGGCCGAGACGGGAGCGCCGCTTTGATCCGCATCGGCCTGGCCCTGCTGGCCGGGATGGCGCTGGCCCTGCTGGCTGTCGCCGCCTCGGGCGAGCCCGGGGTGCTGACCGCCGAATGGCTGGGCTGGCGGCTGGATACGTCAGCTGCAGCGGGCTCCGTCCTGATCGGCATGCTGGCGCTCCTCGCTGTGGGCTTCTGGAGGCTGGTGATCTGGATCGGCGAGGCGCCGCAACGGGCCGCGCGCCTGAGGGCCGATGCCCGACGCAGGGAATCATATGCGGCGCTGGCCCGCGGCTACCTCGCGCTGGCAGCGGGCGAGGCTGACGAGGCCCGCCGCATGGCGCGCCGCGCTTCCGATGCAGCTGAGGACGCGCCGGTGCTGACCGGTCTCCTGGCGGCCCAGGCGGCGGAAGTGGCTGGCGACGAGGCCGCGGCTCGCTCAGCCTATGAAGCCTTGCTGGCCCACCCCGACGCCCAGGGGTCCGCTCGCCAGGGGCTGGCGAGACTATCCTGGCGGGCCGGGGACCGAGCGGCCGCACTGGAACAGGCGCGCGCCGGTGAAGTCTCGGGCCGCGGCGGCGCCTGGGCCTGGCGCATGCAGTTCGACGACCGGCTGGATGCGGGGGACTGGGACGGGGCTTTGGCCCTGCTCGGCGGACCGCGCTCGAAACGGTCCATGACCGGCGAGCGGGCCGACCGGGCCCGCGCTGCGCTGTTGGCGGCGCGGACACTGCTGGCCGGCGCTGGCGGCGTGGCGCGCGACGCGCTCAAGGCCGTGGCCCTGTCGCCGGACTTTCCGCCGGCCGCGGTCGCTGCGGCGCGACTGCAGGCCCAGGCGGATCGCCCCGGCCGCGGCGAGGTCGTGCTGCTACGCGCCTGGAAGGCGCGGCCGCACCCGGCGCTGGCCCTGGCCTATCGCGACCTGCGCACCGGCGAGAGCCCGGCCGAACGGGCCGAGCGGTTCGCACGACTGATCGCGCGTAATCCGGATCACCGCGAAAGCCGGATCTTGGGGGTCGAGCGCGCCCTTCTGATCGGTGACGCCGCGACGATCGATGAAGCCGTTCAGGCCCTGCCGGAGCGCGACGACACGGCCCGTGTGCTGGATCTGAAGGCCCGCGCCGCCTGGGCCATGGGACAGGTCGCCCAGGCCCGCAGCCTGGCGGCCCGCGCCGCCGAGGCCCCCGCCGACGCCGACTGGTCCGACATCGATCCCGACGGTCGCGCCTTCCCGTACGAGCGGGCTGACTGGGCGCGGATCATCACCGCCTGGGCCGATGAGGCGGCGCTGGTCCATCCACGCTTCGAGCGCCGCGAGGAAATCCTGGCGGAAGCGCCGATCGAGCCGGAGCGCCGCGTCGAGGCTGCACCCTTCGAGGCGCAGGCCGAAGAGACTTTAGCTTGGCGTGCGCCGGACGATCCCGGCGACTGGGAGGATGAGGATCCGTCGATACCCGAGCCCGGCGCGCCGGCAACGTCATCTGCGCCGGCTCGTCGGCCGCGTCGGACGCCCGTCAAACGCTGACCCCTTGCCGCCTCCGGCGTCCTTGGGTATCTAGCCCGCCTCCGGAGACGGCCCGCCGTCTTTCGCCCTCAAGGGCCGCCTTAGCTCAGCCGGTAGAGCGGCGCATTCGTAATGCGTAGGTCAGGTGTTCGAGTCACCTAGGCGGCACCA
>CAMLNT010000127.1 GCA_946481425.1 uncultured Brevundimonas sp. | reverse complement strand
CCTTGAAGCCCGGCAGGTGCTTGGCCGAGCAGGTCGGGGTGAAGGCGCCCGGCACCGCGAACAGGGCCGTGGTCTTGCCGGCGAAGAAGTCGTCGGTCTTGACCGCCTGGGGGCCGTCTTCGGTCATGGTCATCAGGACCGCCGAGGGGATCTTGTCGCCAACCTTGATGGTCATGGCCGTTCTCCGGAAATGTCTTCAGGCCGCCCATCGCGGCCGCATCGGGACATAGGCGGGGCGCGGCTCAAATCCAAGGCGCCTTGAAGCCGCCCCTCCCCGACGCCATCATCGGGACGTGACCCAGTCCACCAGTCTCGTCGGACGTCTCCTTCTCGCCATGCCCGGCATCGGCGACCCGCGCTTCGAGCAGGCGGTGATCCTGGTCTGCGCCCACGACACGACCCACGCCATGGGCATTCGCCTCAACGAGCCGCACGAGGACCTCGATCTCGGCATGCTGTTCGACCGGCTGGAGGTCGGCGGGGCGCCGCTGGATCCCGACCAGACGGTGCTGGCGGGTGGACCGGTGGAGGTCGAGCGAGGGTTCGTTCTGCACACCGACGACTGTTTCGACCAGACCAGCTCGCTCGCCATCGAGGGCGGGCTGGCGGTCACCGCCACGCGCGAGGTGCTGGTGGCCATGACCCGGGCGGCGACCGCGCCTCGCCGGTCCGTGCTGGCGCTGGGCTATGCGGGCTGGGGCGAGGGTCAGCTCGAAGGCGAGCTGCGCGAGAATGTCTGGCTGGCCGGGCATGCCGACGACGACATCCTGTTCGGCCCTGACCACGAGACGAAATGGGCCCGCGCCATGGCCCGGATCGGCGTCGATGTGGCCCATCTGTCCGGGGAGATCGGCCGCGCCTGAACGGCCCGCCCCAGGTCCGCCACGAACCTGTCTGCGATTTAACGCACCTGTCCGTCTTGTAACTGGAGGTTAAGCGCGGTCGCCCGCATCCCTGTCGCCGACAGGGAGAGACATCATGCGTACCCATCTGATGGTGACGGCCGCCGCCGCCGTGCTGGCGCTGGCCGCCGGTCCGGCGTTCGCCCAGGACGCGGCCGCCGTGCAGCCGGGCGTCACCCAGACCTCGGAAGGCGTGACCAGCTACGATGCGGCCTTCTTCGTCGACGCCCAGCCGAACTCGGCCATGGACATGGTCAACCGGGTGCCAGGCTTCTCCTTCGATGGCGGCGACAATGTGCGTGGCCTCGGCGGCGCGGCGGGCAATGTGCTGATCGACGGTCGCCGTCCGGCCTCCAAGTCCGATCCGCTCGAGGATGTCATCCGCCGGATCCCGGCCAGCCAGGTGCTGCGCGTCGAGCTGATCCGCGGCGGCGCGCCCGGCATCGACATGCAGGGCCAGCCGGTCGTCGTGAACATCGTCCGCGTGCCGGGCGCCGGCGGCAACACCACCTTCGCCGTGGCCTCGGGCTGGTACCAGGACGGTCGCACCAGCCCCGCCATGCGTTTCGAAGGTGCGCGTCCGCTGTCGGACGATCGCCGCTTCGAATGGTCGATCCTGGTGGCCCGGTTCGTCGACGACGGCGCCGGCGAAGGGCCGCGCCAGCGGTTCGACGCGGCCGGGGCCCTGATCCGCGACGGCTATTCCGACGAGACCGCCGGCGGCGTCCAGGGCAACTTCTCGGCCGGCTGGCAGCAGAATCTGTTCGGCGGCCGGCTGGCGCTCAACAGCCGCCTGCAGCTGGAGGAATACCAGTTCTCGCTGGAGGACGCGGTCTTCGCCCCGACGCCCGGCGGCCTGCTGGTCAATGACGACTACAACCAGGGCAATGGCGAGATCGGCCTGAACTGGCAGCGCCCGTTCGGCGAGCAATACCGGCTCGAGCTGATCGGCATCCAGCGCTACCGCGCCTCGGATTTCGTCACCGATTTCACCGACGGGACCAACGACGGCCAGTTCACCGAGGACGCGACGTCGGGCGAGTCCATCGGCCGCGCGACCCTGCGCTATACCCGCACCCCGACCTGGTCGATGGAGGCCGGAGGCGAGGTCGCGTTCAACTTCCTCGAGAGCGCCACGACCTATACCGAGAACGGCACGCCCATCGACCTGCCGTCCTCGGACGTCCGGGTCGAGGAGTTGCGCGGCGAGGTGTTCGCCAACTCGACCTGGCGGCCCAACAGCCGCTGGGGCCTGGAGCTGGGCTTCCGCGCCGAGACCTCGACCATCACCCAGACGGGCGACATCGATCTGGAGCGGTCGTTCTTCTATCCCAAGCCCCGCGCCCTGCTGACGTGGCAGCCCAACGAGCAGAACCAATTCCGCCTGCGCATCGAGCGCGAGGTCGGCCAGCTGGACTTCGGCGAATTCGTCTCCTCGGCCGGCTTCTCGACGGGGGTGGTCACCGCCGGCAACGCCGAGCTGGAGCCGCAGAAGTCCTGGGTCACCGAACTGGCCTGGGAGCGCAGCTTCTGGGACGAGGGGTCGCTGGTCGTGACCCTGCAGCACCAGGAGGTGCAGGACGTCTCGGACCGTGTGCCGATCTTCACCCCGACCGATGTCTTCGACGCGCCCGGCAACATTGGTGACGGCGTGGGCGACAGCATCGGCGTGGACCTGACGGTGCCACTGTCGCGCCTCGGCGTGCCTGGCGGCCGCCTGCGCGCGCAGCTGGAGTGGGAAGTCTCGGAGGTCCGCGATCCGACCACCGGCGAGATCCGCCGCGCATCGGGCCAGCAGCCGTTCGAAGGTGAGATCAACTTCACCCAGGACCTGCCGCAGTACAACGTCCAGTGGGGCGCCAACGCCTTCCTGGGCTTCGAGGAAACCTACTACCGGTTCGACACGGTCGAGACGATCGAGCTGGAGCCCTGGTACAACATGTTCGCCGAGTGGAAGCCCCAGACGAACCTGTCGATCCGGCTCGAGCTGCAGAACCTGTCGGGCCGAAACTTCATCCGCACGCGCGACGTCTACACCGGCCCGCGCGACACCTCGCCGCTTCAGTTCCGCGAGGTCCGCGACCTGAACTTCGACCCCTTCATCTACATGCGGATCCGGCGCACCTGGGGCTAGGGCCAAGGCGGCGCTCGCATGACTTCAAACCTCCGTGTTCAACGGAGGTTTGTCCCTGGTCTATTCGCTGAACTGACGGAGTCTAGCCGACCGAGGTGCCGCCTGCCCCGCCCGGGACAACCTCACGGGCCAGTTCGCGGACGCGCCGCCGCTCCTCGACGGTCGAGCAACGGCGCTGGCGGAAGTTGGAGCCCTGGATCCGGCGCAGCTCGCAGACATAGCGGTCCGGCGTGGCGCCGTCGCCCGAGCGGTCGCCTTCGGTCACGCGATAACGCGCGTCCTCCTCGGCCTGCTCGGCCGTGATCGGCGGCTCGGGACGGCGCGGTTCTTCGACCACCGCGGCCGGCGCGTCCTGCCAGACCGCCAGGGCCAGGACGGCGCCTAGGACCAGCATCAGCCGACCGGGTCGGTGTAGACGCGCTGGGCCTCGGTCATGGTCTCGCGCGCCACGTCACGCGTCGCGCGGCGGTCGGCGACCGTGCGGCAGACGCGCTCGCGGCGAATGGCGCCCGGCACCCGCTCCCAGGAGCAGATGAGGCGATCGGGATTGGCGGCGTCGCCGGAGCGCTCGCCTTCGCTGACCTCGTTTTGCGCGTCCTCTTCCTGCTGCTCGCGGGTCCGCGGCGGCTCGGGGCGGGTGTAGGAGGTGATGGGCTGGGCGGCCATCAGGCTCAGGGCGGCGAAGGTGATCAGCATTTTGGAACTCCGGGCGGGTCAGGGGGTGTCGAAGGGCGCGTCGGTCACGCTGCCCTGCATGGACTGGATGGTGTCGCGCGCGATCTCGCGCGTGGCGCGGCGGTCGGCGACCGTGCGGCAGACCCGCTCGCGGCGGATGGCGCCGGGGACGCGCTCCCACGAACAGATCAGGCGATCGGGATTGCCGGCGTCGCCGGTGCGCTCGCCCTCGCTGGTGGCGGCGGCGGCGTCTTCCTGTTGTTGCTCGCGCGTCTGAGGCGCCTCGGGGCGCGCATAGGTCGTGATTGGCTGGGCGCTCAGCAGGGCCAAGGCGGCGACAGTGATCAACATAAGCAGCTCCCGCTCGGCTTAAGCGATCACCATGCGCTGAAACACGCCGGTCGCCAAGCCCGCTAGGGTGCGCCCCATTGCCGGAGCAGATTGCCGATCGCCTTGTCGAGCAGCAGCCGGGCTTCGCCCATAGGCGTGGCGGCCCGCACGCGCTCCAGGTCGAACAGAAGCTCGCGCTGGTCGTCGCCGCGCACCGTGCTCTCGATCCAGCCCACCGCCGCGAGCCGCTCGCCGGAGGTCACGGGCGTCACCCGATGCAGCCGGCCGGTCTGGTACAGCACCGCGTCGCCCGCCTGTGGCCGATGCTCGCGCTCGCCGTCGAGGTCGTCGAGCAACAGGGCTCCGCCTTCGTAGGTTGAGGGATCCGACAGGAAGAGGGTGAAGCTCAGATCGGTCCGGAGCCTCCCGCCGCCATCGGCCGCCATGAAGGCGTCGTCGGTGTGCAGACCGTAGGCGTCGCCCGGTCCGTATTTCGAGAACATGATCCGTGACCAGGCCGACGGTCGGGCATAGGCGCTGAAGACCGGATGGCGCTTCAGGGCGTCGCGTACGAAGCGGGCCAGGGCGTCGACTCCGGCGTCGGACCCCACGGCCTGCTGGTTCTGTTTCACCTTGCGCGCGACCGGCCCGGCGGTGGCCTTGCCGTCGCGAAACGGCGCCCCAGCCAGGCCCTCGCGAACGCGGGCCACGTCTTCGGGTGTCAGGACCTGTCCGAGCGTCAGCATGGCGCGACCCATTCCACGCTCACGCCCCGTGCGCAACCGCACGCCAACTTGACCGTTTCAGCCGCACACCCTTGGAGGACCGTCATGAAACTGCGCACCCCCCTGCTCTCCATCGCCGCCGCCCTGACGCTGGCGGGCGGCATGGCCGCCTGCTCGCCCGCCGAGCAGGAATCGACCGAAGCCGAGGTCGAGGAAGAGGCCGCCCAGGTCGGCGAGGCCATCGAGGCCGGCGCCCGCGAGGTCGGCCAGGAGATCGACCAGGCCACCGACGACCTCGCCGCCGAAGCCGATGAGCAGCGCGCCGAAACCGCCGCCGACGATCAGAGCACGACCGGCGACCGCGCCGCCGACGACGCCGCCTACTAGGGCGTCATCGCTACCTGAGAACCGCTTGCAAAAGGGCGGAAGGCCGTTAGGGTCTGCGGACGTTTCCGGAGACCTCTCATGACCTTCCGTCCCAAGCTTTGGCTGACCCTCGGCGCGGCTCTCGCGCTCACCGCCGCCTGCTCCGAACAGGGCGAGGCGAGCGGGGAGGCCGGAGGCGAGGGCGGCGCCGCCGTGGCCGGTGAGGGCGAAGGCGGCGAAGGTGAAGGCGGCGAAGGCGGCGCGGCGGGCGAGGCCGGCGCCCAGGCCGCCTATTCGGGCGTGCCGGCCGAAAGCCTGGCCGCCTTGCGCATCGCGCATCTGAACGGCTTCTTCCTCGTCGCCCGGCAGGCTCAGGCCGCCGAAGGCGAGGCGGCGGCGGCGGCCCTCGCAGGTCAGGGACTGGCCGAGGTCTATGATCCCCAGGCCGCCGACTTCGCCGCGTCGGGCGTGGACGCCGCCGTCCTGCGACGTGCGGCCGAAACCGGCTCTCAGGCCGACCTGACCGCCGCCATCACGGCGCTTGACGCGGCCCAGCAACGCGCGGGCGGCAACGCCGGCGCCGTGGTCGCCGGCCTCGCGAGCATCGCGGCCGGCATCTACAACTCGGTCAATATCGATGGGGCCGTCGACCCGGTCGAATACCAGCATGCCCTGGGCGCTGCGCTGGCGGCCCAGGCGACGGCAAATGCCGCCGGCCTGTCGCCGGCGATCCGCGCCGACGTGGACGGCCTGGTCGATCAGTGGAACGGCGTCACCGCTCCCGAGGACGCCTCGGCCCTGACGCCCGCGGGACAGGTCCAGGCCCAAGCCTCACGCATCCAGCTGGCGGCGGGGAGCTAGGCCTCCGCGCGACAGACGATCTGGTCGCGACCGTCTTCGGCAGGGCTGAAGTCGAAGGCGAGCTCGACGGTCTGGTCCTCGGTGTTGACCCGCGCGCCGGTGATCCGGCGCGCCTCGCCGCCGAACACCGCCAGTTCGCCGTCGACGGTGATGCGGCGGTCCTCGCCGACCTCAAGCGCCCCTTCGCGCCGGCCGCCGCCCTTCAGGATCAGCGTATAGCGGTCCGTCGCCATGCCGAGCGTGCCGTAGGGCTGGTCGTCGCCCTCGCCAGTCAGAACGCAGACATAGTCGCGCTGGGGCAGCCGGCCACGTCCGGCCATATCCTGAACCAGATCAGTGGCGGGTCCGTCGTCGCTCTGCGGCGGCTCGCCGCCGCCGGGGAAGTCGCATCCGGTCAGGGTCAGAACACCCACGCTCGCGATCAGAAGTCTCTTCATTCCGCCCTCCACGGCGCGACCCTACCTTGGCGGCCCGGACCCGCAACCTTGATTTCCTGACGGCTTTGCACCATAAGCCGCGGCTTCCGGCGCAAGTGAACCCTCGCGCCTCCTCCAACACGACCCCATCTTCGGATGGCTGAGGTTGGAGAGGACCCCCGTCGACGCGAACGTCCACGGGGGCTGAGGGCGTTTGAGCCAATAGGAGTTGGAATGTTCGAGGCTCTGAACGAGCGGCTGTCAGGCGTATTCGACCGGATCACCGGTCGCGGCGTGCTGACCGAGGCGGATGTCGATGCGGCGATGCGCGAAGTGCGCGTGGCCCTGCTCGAGGCCGACGTCGCCCTGCCGGTCGTCAAGGACTTCATCGCCAAGGC
>CAMLNT010000126.1 GCA_946481425.1 uncultured Brevundimonas sp. | reverse complement strand
AGCGTTGCCCTCCGAAGGCAAAGGTCACACGTTCGAATCGTGTCGGGTGCGCCACTTCCTGTATGATGATCGCAGTATTCCAACCGCGTCATCGCTCGCAGGAGGGGATCATGACCGCGTTCAACGTGGTGCGCTTCAGCGTAAAGCCCGGATTTGAAGACGCCTTTCTCGACGCGCACCGCGACGTCGGGGCCGAATGGCCGGGCCTTCGTCACGCCAGCATCGTGAAGTCCGGGGAAGCCCGCTTCTTCATCGTCGCCGAGTGGGAAAGCCAGGACGCCATGGCCGCGGCCCGACCTCAGATGATCGCCACCCTCGACGGCTTCCGGCACACGCTGGAGGACCTCGGCGGTGGCCTGGGTCTGACCGATCCGGCTTCGGGTCCGGTGGTGCTGGCCCTGAAATAGACTCTGCCGAATAGCCGTTGTTCCCCGAACGCGCCCGCGCCAAGGTGCGGGCCGGACGGCGAGGTGACGATGAGCGGATCAGGTCGGCGTGAGCGAGGCTCGGGACTGGGGGAGGGGAACCTCTGGGCCTGGCTCGCCGCGCGCATGCTGCGCTGGGGCCACCCCCGCTCGCCGCTGCGCCGAACAGTCATCCTCGTGAGCCTGGTGGCCTTGTGGGCGGTGCTGAGCATCGTCGGCTGGCAGGCCTGGGAGCCCGGCGCCGGCCGGATCCAGTACGAGCAACCGTCAGACCTTCCCTATCTCACCCTGTGGCTGCTCACGCCGCAGGGCGACGTCTGGGGTGACATGCCCCTGGCCCTCAATCTCGCCCGTTACGTCGGCGCAGCCATCCCGCTGCTCGGCCTGATCTTCCTGATCGCGCGCCAGATCGGCGACGCCCTCGCCCAGAGCCTGATGCAGGTCGCGGGGGGCGATCATCTGGTCGTGATCGGCGAGGGGCGCCACGCCACCGAAGCCGCCCAGACCGCCCGCGCCGAGGGCGCGGCGGTGGTGCTGATCGACCCTGCCGTCACCGAGCCCGAAGCCGAGGACCTCAACCAGCTCGGCGTTCTGGTCATCCGTGACGATCTCCGCGCCGCGACGAGGAAGGCCGCCCTGCGCCGCGCCCGCCGCGTGGTGGTGGTCGGAGCCAGCGCCAGCGCCAACCTCTATCTGGCCGGCCGGGCGGCCGAGCTCATGGATGCGGACACCACTGACCTCCACGTCCAGGTCGAGGATGAGGACGTGCTGGAGATGCTGCGGCAGTCCGCGGCCGCCCACGCCGGCCCGGGTCCTGCACCGCGCCCCTTCTCGCTCGCCGCCGCCGCCGCGCGCCAGGCCAACGAGACCCTGCGGCTGTGGGACCGGCCCGGTCGCCTGCATGTGGCCTTGCTCGATGCCGGCCCGTTTTCGCAGGCCATGGCCCGCCAGGCTCTGACGCTCGGGTGGCGCGTGGGCCGGCCAGCTCCCCGCATCACCTTCTGGGATCGCTCCGGCGAGATCGAGGATCGCTGGCGGCGCATGGCCCCGGGCGCTGTCGCCGACCTCGACCCCGTCTATGACGTGCAGCCGTTCCAGATCGTCTTCTCAAAGGCCGCATCGATCGGCGCATTCCTGCAGGAAACCACCGACGCCGACGCCTGGGTCTGCGAGTCCGACCTCGGCGTCGCCTGCGCGGCCTCGCTCCTGGCCTCCCGGCTCGACGAGCAGCCGCTGGTGGTGGTCTCGGGTGACCAGCCGCTGGGCGAGATGCTGCCGGGCGTCCATATGGCGGTTTCCGGCTTCGCGGCCGGACTTGAGCCAGCGATCCTCCCGGCCGTCGACCGCTATGCCCAGCGGCTGCACGGGGCCTACGAGAACCGTGGCCGTGACGGCTATATCGAGCTGGGCTCCGAGGCCTCGGGCGTGCGCTGGGCGATCCTGCCGGAATCGCTATGGGCCGCAAACCGGGCGGCAGCGTCCCATATTCCCGTCAAGCTGGCCGACGCGGGCGACGCCGATCCTCGCGACGACCGCGACCTCCTGGAACGGATGTCTGAGACCGAGCATGATCGATGGTGCGCCGAGCGCCTCCTCAACGGCTGGCGGCCCGGAGAGCGAGACAACCGGCTCAAGCTGCACCCGGGCCTCACGGGCTGGCGCAATCTGGACGAACCGACCCGTCAGAAGGACCGCGACGGGGTCATCGACGCCTTCCGCGTCGCGCGCCCGCGTGACAGTTCACGGCTCTAGGCCGACCCATTTGGCCGAACGTCCAGCTCTTCCATGACCTTGCGGACCTGCTGGTAGCAGCTGCAGGCCGCGGCCTCGAGCGCGGGGCGATCCACGATGTCCAGCGCGCCCCTCGTCCGGCGGATCAGCCCCTTCTCCTCGAGGACGGCGGACACCTCGGAGACGGTCGCGCGCCGGACCGCCAGCATGTCGGCGATGCTCTGCTGGGTCAGGTTCAGCCGTCCGCCGCCGACCCGGTCATCCAGGGTCAGGATCCAGCGCGCCAGACGCTCCTCCAGCCGATGCTGGGCGTTGCAGGCGGCGACCTGCTGGACCTGGGCGAACAGGGCTTCGGTGTGGCGGGCGATCGCTTCGCGAAGGGTCGCACTCTCCGACAGGGCCTGAGAAAAGCGGTCAGACGAAATGCAGGACGCCTGCCCATCCGTCTGGGCGACGGCCTTCGTCATAAGCGAGCCGTTCATCGGCCCGCAGGCGGCCCCGATGAGACCTTCAGTCCCCACGACCGCGGTCTCCACGGCCTTGTTGGCGTCCACCATCGTCAGGAGCGAGATGGCGCCCTGCATGGGAAACCACACGGCCTCGGCCGCTTCCCCCGCCTCGTGCAGCACATGCCCCCGTTCGAAGGCCTGCGCGTGCAGGAAGGGCTCCAGCCGCGCGCGATCATCCGCGCCCAGCGAAGCCAACCATTGATTCTCCATCCGGCCCTCCTCGGCCATCAAGCTGCGCGGTTCAGAACGCCTAAGCTTGGAACCGCGTTCCGCAGCGCTTGCCGCCCGCCCGTGGCCGCGCTAGGCGCTTCGACCGGATTGCGGAGGATTTTCATGGCCAGACCCCGGATCGGCGCGGACGCAGCCCTTCGCGACTTGCCCGCGTGGAGCGCCGCGCCCGGAGAGCGGGACGCAATCGCCCGCACCTTCCGGTTCGCCGACTTCAACGCCGCCTTCGGCTTCATGACGCGCGTGGCCCTGAAGGCCGACAAGATGGATCACCATCCGGAGTGGTCCAACGTCTACAACCGGGTCGAGGTGCTGCTGACCACCCACGACGCCGACGGCGTCACGGAGCTGGATGTGGAGATGGCGCGCTTCATGGACGTTGCGGCGCAAGCCCTGAGCGTCGACGCATGAGCGGGCGCGTTTCAGGCAAGAAGGCGCTGGTCACGGGCGCCGCCCAGGGCCTGGGCGAGGCTATCGCCCGCATGCTGGTGCGCGAGGGCGCCCAGGTCGTCCTGACCGACATCAATGCCGAGGGCGTTGCGGCGACGGCCGCGTCCATTAACGCCGAGCATCCCGGCATGGCGTTCGGCTACGCCCATGACGTCACCAACGAGCGCCAGTGGGCGGATGTCACCGCACAGGCGGTCTCCGACATGGGCGGCCTGTCGATCCTGGTGAACAACGCCGGCGTCGGCGGTCCGCTGACCTTCGTCGAGCAGGACACCGCCGAGAACTGGCAGCGCCAGTTCGATATCAACCTTCGCTCCATCATGTACGGCTGCAAGCACGCCATGACCTATCTGAGGGCCTCGGCCCCGGGCGCGATCGTGAACATCTCGTCGCTGGCGGGCCTGGCGGCCGCGCCGGGGATGGGCGCCTACAATGCGACCAAGGCCGGGGTCTGGATGTACTCAAAGACGATCGCGCTGGAAGAGGCCAAGCTGGGCTCCAACGTCCGCTGCAACTCGGTCCATCCGGTCTTCATCAAGACGGCGATCCTCGATCCCTTCGTCGACATGGCCGGCGGTGATGAGGCCAAGGCGCACGAGCGGCTCATGCGCGGCATTCCGATGCGCCGGATCGGCGAGCCGGACGATGTGGCCTACGGCGTGCTCTATCTGGTGTCGGACGAGTCCAAATTCGTCACCGGGACCGAGCTGGTCATCGACGGCGGGACGCTGGCCCAGTAGGTCCGCGTCAGCTCGTCAGGATCGTGCCGAGCAGAAGGCGCGCGCCGGCTTGCCCGACCACCTCGTTGGTCGCCGTCTGGAGATCGCGGGCCAGCCGGTCGGCGTCCGGCACTTCTCCCGGCGCCAGGGCCGCGCCGAATGTGCGCAGGATATCCGAATAGGCCGCGCGCAGACGGGGCAGGGCCTGAACAGCGCGCGTGCGCAGATCCTCGTTCTCGACATCAATGCCGGCCTCGACCGACAGGACGCCACGCCGACCGCCGGATCGCACGATCGTGGCGGTCAGGGTCGCCATGCGCGTAAAGCGTGGCTCGGCCGCGCCGCCGCCGGACGGACCACCGGCCAGGGCCATCGTAGGAACGGCCGCCAGGGCCAGACTCAGGGTGAAGAGGTCGCGGCGCTTCATGCCGCCATCAAACCACGATCGGCTTGAGGATCGGTTTACGCGCCCTCGGCCAGCTCGGCAGGGATCAGCCGGATTTCGAACAGGCTCGGCCAGTTCTTGCCGGTCACGAACAGGCGCCGGCCCTCGGCGTCCCAGGCGATGCCGTTCAGCACGTCGTCGGCTGGGTCATTGCGCGCCTCTTCGGGCAGCAGGCCGGTCAGGTCGATGACCCCCACCACCACGCCTGTCTGCGGATCGATCCGCGCGATCAGATCCTGGGTCCACAGATTGGCCAGGATGAAGCCGTCGACCCATTCCAGCTCGTTCAGCCGCGCGACCGGGCTGCCGCGGAAGGTCACGGTGATCTCCCGCTCCACGGCGAAGGTGTCGGGGTCGATGAAGCGAATGACCGGCGTGCCGTCCGACAGGATCAGGCTTTCACCGTCGTCGGTCAGGCCCCAGCCCTCGCCCTCGTAGGTGAAGCTGGCGATCGGGGCGGTCAGGGCGTCGCGATCCCAGACGAAGCCCTCCTCATTGCGCCAGGTGATCGAATAGAGCCGCCCGTCCATCTCGGTCAGACCTTCGCCGAAGTAGGCCTGATCGAGTTCCGCCCGGGCGATCACCGCGCCGTCCTCGAGGTTCACCTCTCTCACGGTGGAGGGGAACCGGCCCGTGCTCTCGAACAGCCGGCCGTCCACATAGACAAGGCCTTGGGTGAAGGCCCCCGGGTCGTGGGGATAGGTCTGGACGACTTCGAAGATTTCCACCGGCGGATGCGGGGGCAGGGCCGGGGGTTCTGCCGGGGGTGTCTGGGCCAGGGCCGGCGCAGCCACAAACGCGGCGACCGCCCAACCCGCCCAAACCGAGGCGAGCCTCCCCATCCTAGGCGAGCTCACGCGCGGCTATCATGGGCCTCAGGTCGAGATCGCGGAACAGGGCCGCATCCTCGTCCTCTTCCGGGTTAGGCGTGGTGAGGAGCTTGCCGCCCACGAAGATGGAGTTGGCCCCGGCCAGGAAGCACAGGGCCTGCATCTCGCGGCTCATGCCCTCGCGCCCGGCCGACAACCGCACCACCGACGCCGGACAGACCAACCGCGCCACCGCGACCGTCCGTACGAACTCGATCTCGTCGATCTCGCCTTCGCGCATCATCCGCTCGCCCAGCGGCGTGCCGGCCACCGGCACCAGCGCATTGACCGGCAAACTGTCCGGATGCTCCGGCAGGGTCGCCAGCGCGTGCAGCAGTCCCGCCCGGTCCCGCCGCGTCTCTCCCATGCCGACAATTCCGCCGCAGCAGGTCTTCATCCCCGCGTTGCGCACATACTCCAGGGTATCCAGCCGGTCCTGGTAGGTCCGGGTCGTGACGACCTCGCCGTAGTACTCCGGCCCGGTGTCGAGGTTGTGGTTGTAATAATCCAGCCCGGCCGCCTTCAGCTCGGCGGCCTGCGCCGGCGTCAGCATGCCCAGGGTCGCGCAGGTCTCCAGACCCAGCGACTTCACACCCGAAATCATGGTCGCCAGCCGGGGAAGGTCGCGGTCCTTCAGCTCGCGCCAGGCCGCGCCCATGCAGAAGCGGTCGGCGCCGCCGTCGCGCGCGGCCCGCGCCTGTTCGATCACCGCCTCGGCGTCCATCAGCCTGGTCGCCTTCAGCCCTGTCTGGAAGCTGGCCGACTGGCTGCAGTAGCCGCAGTTTTCGGCGCAGCCGCCGGTCTTGACCGACAGGAGCTGGGCCTTCTGGATTTCCGACGGATCGAACCTTTGCCGGTGAACCTCGGCCGCCCGGAAGACCAGCTCCATGAACGGCAGATCGAAGAGGCCCTCGACCTCCTCAAGCGTCCAGTCGTGCCGGACCTCGAAGGGGTCGCGGCGCGGCAGGGTCGATCCGTCAGCCATCTCAGGCCTTCTCCGCCTCGGCTTCAGCCTCGGCTTCGCGGGCGCGAGCCTCGGCGGCATTGGCGTCCGCCCTCAGGCGCTCGGCCTTCTCGCGTTTCGTGGCGGATCGCCGGCTCATCATGTTCAGGCCCTCGACCAGGGCCGAGAAGGCCATGGCGGCATAGATATAGCCCTTGGGCACGTGGACCCCGAAGGCGTCCGCGATCAGCACCATGCCGATCATCAGGAGGAAGCCCAGGGCCAGCATCACCACGGTCGGGTTCTTGGCGATGAAGTTGGCCAGCGGATCGGCGGCCAGCAGCATCACCGTCACCGCGACGAGGACCGCCACCACCATGATCGGCAGGTGATCGGTCATGCCGATCGCCGTCAGGATCGAGTCGATCGAGAAGACCAGGTCCAGCAGGATGATCTGGAAGATGGCCGCCCCTGCGTTGTTGATGACGGCGGACTTGGTGTCCATCACGTCGTGGGTCGGGGTCGGATCGACCGTGTGGTGAATTTCCTTGGTCGCTTTCCAGACCA
>CAMLNT010000125.1 GCA_946481425.1 uncultured Brevundimonas sp. | reverse complement strand
CGCCGAAGCCGGTCATGCCGACGAAGCCGCCGTCCTCGCCGATGAAGCGCTCCCAGCCCTGTTTGATCGCGGCCTCGACGGCGACGCGGACGGTGCCGCGACCAATGACCGAGGCCTGGTAGGCGGCGTCCTGCTGCTCGAACAGCTCGAACGACGGGACCGAGACGACACGGGTCGGGACGCCTTCGGCTTCGAGGGTTTCGGCGGCCTTCAGGGCCAGCGCCAGCTCGGTGCCGGTGCCGAAGAGGGTGACCTTCGCTTCGCCGGATGCGGCCTTGATCTCATAGGCGCCCCTGGCCGAGAGGTTCTCGGACGAGGCGGTGGTGCGGACCGCCGGGGTCTTCTGGCGCGAGAGGGCCATGGCCGAGGGCGTGGTCTTCGATTGAAGAGCGACCTGCCAGCATTCCATCGCCTCGATGGTGTCGGCGGGGCGGAAGACGTTCAGGTTCGGAATGGCGCGCAGCGCCGCCAGATGTTCGACCGGCTGGTGGGTCGGGCCGTCCTCGCCCAGGCCGATCGAGTCATGGGTCAGGACGTGGATGGCGCGCACGCCCATCAGGGCGCCCAGGCGGATGGCCGGACGGCTGTAGTCCGAGAAGACCATGAACGTGCCGCCGTAGGGGATGACCCCACCGTGAAGAGCCAGGCCGTTCATGGCGGCGGCCATGCCGAACTCGCGAATGCCGTAGTTGACGTAGCGACCCTCATAGGTCGGCGCGTCGAAGATCGGCGTGTCCTTGACGAAGGTGTTGTTGGAGCCGGTCAGGTCGGCCGATCCGCCGATCAGCTCGGGGATGGAGGCGAACAGCTGATCCAGCGCCGCGCCCGACGACTGGCGCGTGGCCTGGGCGGGCTGGGTCTCGACCAGCTCGGCCATGGCGGCCTCAAGGGCGAGGAAGGCGCCGCCCGGAAGTTCGCCGTTCATCGCGCGGGTGAAGTCGGCGGCCTGCGAAGAGGCGGCGAGGCGGGCTTCCCAGGCCTTGCGCTCCCTGGCGCCGCGGCGGCCGACCTTCTTCCAGGCCTTGTCGATGGCCTCGGGCAGTTCGAAGGGCTCGTGCTCCCACGCGAGGCCCAGGCGGGTGGCGGCGATCTCGGCGGCGCCGAGGGCGGCGCCGTGGGTCTTGTGGCTGCCTTCCATCGTGGCGGCGCCCTTGCCGATCTTGGTCTTGCAGCAGATCAGGGTCGGCTTGTCCTGCTTCGTGGCCCACTGGAGCGCAGACTTGATGGCCTTGTGGTCGTGCCCGTCGATGGCCTTGACCGCCCAGCCGGCGGCCTTGAAGCGCGCCTTCTGGTCGGTGGCGTCCGACAGGGACACCTTACCGTCGATGGTGATCTCGTTGTCGTCCCACAGGACCGTCAGCTTCGACAGCTTCAGGCGGCCCGCCAGCGTGATGGCTTCCTGCGAGACGCCTTCCATCAGGCAGCCGTCGCCGGCCACGACCCAGGTGCGGTGGTCGACGAGGTCGTCACCGTATTTGGCGGCCAGATGGCGCTCGGCCATGGCGAAGCCGACGGAGGTGGCCAGACCCTGGCCCAGCGGACCGGTCGTGACCTCGACGCCCGGCATATGGCCGTATTCGGGATGGCCGGCGGTCTTCGAGCCCCACTGCCGGAAGTTGGCGAGCTCTTCCTTCGTCGCGGCCTTGTAGCCGGTCAGGTGGAGCAGGGCATAGATCAGCATCGAGCCGTGGCCCGCCGACAGGATGAACCGGTCGCGGTCCGCCCAGTCGGGGCGGCTGGCGTCAAACTTGAGGAACTTCGAGAACAGGACCGTGGCGACGTCAGCCATGCCCATCGGCATGCCGGGGTGGCCCGACTTGGCCTTCTCCACACCATCCATGGCGAGGACCCGAATGGCGTCGGCCATTCGGACCGGGGAGGGCTTGGATGCGGCGGGGCTCGCGTCGGCCATGAGGCTGTCGCTCCGTGAAGTCTGATGAATTGAGAGGCGCGGGCGCTTTACCCCAGCGGGCGCCTGCGTTCTATATGGATTCGACGCATTCCGGACGGAGAAGCCACGGATGTCCGAAGAACTGGCCGCAGCGACGGAACGACTGAGCCGCGCCCTGGCCGCGCTGGAGAGCAAGACGCGCGACGTGAAGGCGCGCGCGGCCGTGCGCGAGGACGATCTGTTCGCCACGCCTGCGCCTTCGGGTGACGAGGAACTCCGAGCCGCCGCCGAACAGGCGTCGGAAGCGCTTGGCCGCGCGGCCGAGGTGCTGCGCGAGATGATCGGGCAGGAGAACTAGCCGATGGCGACTGTCACCGTGGAGATCAACGGCCGCCCGCATCAGGTCGGCTGCGCCGAGGGCCAGGAGAAGCGCGTGCGCGCGCTGGCCGAACAGTTCGACCGTCATGTGCGTCAGGTCGCCGGGGACGTCGGGCAGGTCGGGGATCTGCGGCTGTTCCTGATGGCCGGGCTGCTGCTGGCCGATGAGAACCAGGATCTGAAGAGCGTCCAGCTCAAGCCGACGAGCGACGATGCGGCCACCATCGAGGCGCTGAATGCGGCGGCGGCGAAGATCGAGAAGCTGGCCGCGGGCCTTTAGCCTGTCGAGAGCAGGTTCAGCAGGCTGACGTCGCGCAACTGGTTGATGACCTGGGCCGAGGCCTGGATGGCGATCTGGGACAGATTGAGGTCCGTCACCGCCTGGGCCATGTCGGCATCGGTGCGATTGCCGATCAGGCTCGTCAGCTGGGTGCGCTGCGCTTCGTGACCGGCGAGGACGGAATCGACGCGGTTCTGGAGCGAGCCGTTGCGCGCGGCGGCCTCGACCACGCCGCCACGCGCCGCGTCGAACTGGGTCAGGATGCTTTCCAGGAAGGCCTTGCCGGCGTCGTCCAGCTGGCCGGAGATCGGTCCGCCGGCGCCCGTGTCATAGGTCTGGAGCGCGCGGAACACCTCCAGCAGAGGTCCGCCGACGTCCGATGCTAGAAAGCCGGTCGTGACCACGGTGGTCTCGTCAAGTCGCGATGCGGCGCGCAGCTGATCGTTGGCGAAAACGTCGCTGATGGTGGGCGCGGCCGTCAGTTCGGCCAGGGTGCCGGCCTCGACCGGAGTCTGGTCGCTGCGGGCGCCGCCGAAGAGATAGGTCCCCTGGTGCTTGAAGTTCAGCCCGCCCTGGGCGGCCTGGAACCAGCCCTGCATCTCGAGCATCAGGCCGTCGAAGCGGCCGGCGGCGAGCGCCTCGGCGACGGCGGCGCGAGCCCCGTCGACCGAGCCGAGCAACTGGTCGAAGGCGAGGGCCTGGGTCTCGAGACGCGCCTTGACCGTCTCGCCCGTGGCCACGAAGCCGGCGATGCGGGCGTCGGCGGCCTTCAGCGCGGTCAGGGTCTCGGAGCCCCGCCCGAAGCCTGACAGGTCGGTGGCGATCTTCTGGGTGGCGATGCGGTTCTGGGCGTCCTGCTGGCGCGACTGGGCGCGTTGCAGGTCCAGGAGCGCCGACTGGAAGCTGGCGTTGGTGGCTACGCGGGTCATCTCACCATTCCGAGGAGGATGTCGTACAGATCCTTGGCCGCCTGGATCATCCGGGCCGAGGCGTTGAAGGCCTGCTGGTAGGTCGTCAGGTTCACCAGCTCCTCATCCAGGTTCACGCCTTCGTGGGAGGCCTGGCGCTGGCGCGCCTCGACCTTGACGGCGTCGGCGGCCTCGGCGCGGGACTTGGCGGCGGCGGCGCGGCCACCGATGTCGCCTGCCAGTTCCGAGACATAGCGGCTGATGGTCATGGCGCCGCCCGACGAACCGCCCGCGGCCGAGAAGTTGGCGCTGATCTGGCCTGCGTCGGCCAGGGCGAGAGCCCCGCGGCCGTCGCCCGACGACAGGGCCGAGGTCCCGGCGGCCGCACTCAGATCCAGCCGGGCCAGAGCCAGGCGATTGGGCGAGGCCAGAATGTCGGACCGGATCGAGAAGCCGTCCAGGCGCGAGGCGCGCACTCCGCCTCCCAGGCCGAACATCTCGGACATCGAGACTCCGGACGGGCTACGCGTCGTGCCGTCGCCGACGATCGAATAGCTGATCGCCTGGCCCCCCGACGGGGTGAAGGTCATGGCGCCGCCCGCGCCGAGGCTGAAGGCGCCGAACCGGCCCACGCCGGTCACCGGCGAGTTCAGCTGGGCCAGCAGATCCGCCATCGTGCCGCCCGCCGGCACCTGGACAGTCAGGTCGCGCAGGCGCGCGCCGTTTGCGCTGGTGAAGCGGAAGGTGATTTCCTCGCCCGCGGTGAAGCCGTGCGGCGAGGCGGCGGTCAGGCCGGTGTCATAGGTGGCCGGACGGTCGCTGCGGACCAGGTCGTTCAGGCCGAAGTGATGCGAGAAGCCGCGGCCGTTGCTGCGCGCCGGGCTCGTCGGATCGTCCGCCACGACGACGCCGTTTGTCGCGGCGGCCGCCTGGATCGATAGGACGCCGCCCGAGAAGCTGGCCGTCGCGGCGCCACCGAGCTGGGTGTTCAGCACGCTCAGGAAGTTGGTGCTGTTGGCCGCCGCGCCATTGATGGTGATGGCTCCCCCGGCGCCGAAGACGATCTCGGCGCGCGCAACCGTGACGCCCGAAGCATTGGTCACCGCGACATTGGTCGTGCCGGAAAATCCGCTTAGGGCCTCCGACAGACTCTGGCCGGTGTTGCGGCCAGTCAGGGTGTTGGGCGCCGGAACCGCGCTGGAGGCGTTGTGGGCCCGGTTCAGCTCGTCGGCCATGGTGCTGACCAGTTCGGCCAGGCGCTCGGCGGCGGCGGGGGCCTCACGATCACGGACCTCCAGCAGGCCCTTCAGTTCGCCGGACTGAAGATGATCGATCAGCGAGCGCTTCTCGCCGCGCGGTTCGGTGATCCAGATTTCGTCAAAGGCCGTCTCGGCGTTCACGGCGCCGGCGCGCTGGTAGCCGAGGGTCGCGTGACCATCGCCGGCCAGCAGCATGCCGTCGCCGGTGCGGACCTGGATGCCACCGACCGGTCGCACCGAAACGCGGATGTCGAGGATGCCGGACAGTTCATCCACCAGGGCGGCCTGGGCGCTCTCGGCTCCGGAGGTATCGCCGCCGGCCACCGCCGAGCGGGAGATCTCGACGTTCAGGGCCTCGATCTGGCCGAGCAGCTCATTGGCGCGATTGACGGCCGACGAGATGCGCGCGTCGGCATCCTCGCGAACCGCCTGGATCTGGCCCGAGATGCGCGACGCCTCGTCGAACAGGGCCTGGGCCTGGCTGACGGCCTGTTGGCGGTAGGGTCCCGAGACGGCGTCTTCCGACAGGGCCGAAAAGGCCGAGAACAGGCTGTTGACCTGGCCGAGCAGGCCGCCGTCTCCGCCCGGATCGCCCAGCAGCGACTGGATGCGGTCATAGAGCTCGTAGCGGACGCCCTGGCGCGCGGACTCGGCCTCTGCATTCAGGCTTGCGGCTTGAAGAAACCTGTCGGTCGCGAGCCGGATGCGCGCCACCTCGACCCCGGCCCCCACGCCGTTCGAGGAATAGGCGACCTGATCGGCGATCTTGCGGACGTAGCCGGGCGTGTTGACGTTGGAGACATTGTCCGAGACCACGCGCAGCTGCGTCTGCGCGGCCATCAGGCCCGTCGACGCGGTGTTCATGATCAGGTTCAGGCTCATGACGCTCGGACTGCCATCGGCAGGACTTGCGCGAACCCGGCGGATTCTGCCGAGCCTCGGACGACGGGTGGAAAGCCAATGCTTTGATTGGCCGAGAAAACTTTCGGACCAACGGATCGGTCCGTCTCGAGCGGCGCAAGGGCCGTGCCACCTGTGGCGACCTGTAACTTGACGTTGACGTAAACGTAGGCTTTTTAGCGGTGCGCGTTTCGAATCCAGACGCTATATGAGCCACGCCCCTCAGAGCGGCCCAGGAGGACACCGATGACCGACGCCTATATCTACGATGCCGTGCGCACGCCGCGGGGCAAGGGCAAGAGCGACGGGTCGCTGCACGAGATCACGGCTCTGAGCCTGGCGACGCAGGTGCTGGAAGCGCTGCGCGACCGCAACGGGCTGGATACCTCCAGGGTCGACGACGTCATCCTCGGCTGCGTCTCGCCGGTGGGCGAGCAGGGCGCCGACATCGCCCGGACCGCCGTGCTGAACGCCGGCTGGGCCCAGACGACCGCCGGCGTCCAGATCAACCGCTTCTGCGCCTCGGGCCTGGAAGCCGTGAACATGGCGGCGGCCAAGGTGAAGTCCGGCGAAGCCGACTTTGCCGTCGGCGGCGGCGTCGAGGCCATGAGCCGGGTCCCGATGGGCTCGGACGGCGGCGCCTGGCCGGTGGATCCTACCAGCGCCTTCAAGACCTATTTCGTGCCGCAGGGCGTCTCGGCGGACATGATCGCTTCCAAGTGGGGCTTCAGCCGTGACGACGTCGACGCCTACGCTGTGGAAAGCCACAAGCGCTCGGCGAAGAGCTGGGAAGAAGGCCGGTTCAAGGGCTCGGTCGTACCGGTGAAGGATCAGCTGGGCCTGACCATCCTGGACCGTGATGAGACGATCCGTCCCAACACCGACATGCAGACCCTGGGCGGCCTGAACCCGTCGTTCCAGATGATGGGCGACATGGCCTTCGACGCCGTGATCAACCAGCGCTACCCCGAGGTGGCCAAGGTCAACCACGTGCACACGCCGGGCAACTCGTCGGGCATCGTGGACGGTTCGGCCGGCGTCCTGATCGGCACGCTGGAAGCCGGCAAGGCGCTGGGCCTGAAGCCGCGCGCCAAGATCCGCGGCGCGGCCTCGATCGGCTCGGAGCCGTCGATCATGCTGACCGGCCCGGAGTTCGTGGCCAACAAGCTGCTCGGCAAGCTCGGCATGACCAAGGACGACATCGACCTGTGGGAGCTGAACGAGGCCTTCGCCGCCGTCGTCCTGCGCTTCATGCAGGCGCTCGACATCCCGCACGAC
>CAMLNT010000124.1 GCA_946481425.1 uncultured Brevundimonas sp. | reverse complement strand
CGTCTTGGTCGGAGGGGTCGTCGGATCGCCTCGGGGTGATGCTGGCGGATCACGGTCTGTCCGATGCGCCGCTGGCGGCGGACTGGCCGGCGGCGCTAGCGCGCCCCATCGAGACCGTCCAGCGGGCCGTCTTGCCGGTGGAGCATGGCTTCGTCGCTGGCGATCTGGCGGTCATCTCCGAAACTGACATCCTGGGCGACCGTCTGGCGCGACCGAGGAAGAAGCGGCGCGCGGCGAACTTCCTGGCCGAGGCGTCGGGCCTGAACACCGGCGATCTGGTCGTGCACATCGACCACGGCATCGGGCGCTATGAGGGTTTGAAGACGCTCGAGGTGCAGGACGCGCCGCACGACTGCCTGGAGCTCCAGTACGCCGATAAGGCCAAGCTCTACCTGCCGGTGGAGAACATCGACCTGCTGACCCGCTATGGGTCGGAGGACAATGAGGTCGCGCTGGATCGACTGGGCGGCGCGGCATGGCAGGCGAGAAAAGCCCGCGCCAAGGCCCGGCTGCGCGACATGGCGGAAGGGCTCATCGCGCTGGCGGCCAAGCGTGCGCTCAGAACCGGCGAGGCGATCGATCCGCCGCGCGGTCTGTTCGACGAGTTCTGTGCGCGCTTCCCGTACGAGGAGACAGACGATCAGCTCAACGCCATCGCCGATGTCCTGACCGATCTGGCCAAGGGCCAGCCGATGGACCGGCTGATCTGCGGCGACGTGGGCTTCGGCAAGACCGAGGTGGCCCTGCGCGCCGCCTTCGTGGCGGCCATGTCCGGACGCCAGGTGGCCATCGTTTGCCCGACGACGCTGTTGTCGCGCCAGCACTTCAAGACCTTCACCGAGCGGTTCGCCGGCTGGCCGATCAAGGTGCGTCAGCTGTCGCGCATGGTGCCAGCCCGCGAGGCGGCGGAGACCCGCGAAGGCCTGAAGGCCGGCGAGATCGAGATCGTGGTCGGGACCCATGCGGTGTTGTCGGAACAGGTCGGGTTCAAGGATCTGGGCCTCGTCATCGTCGACGAGGAGCAGCATTTTGGCGTCAAGCACAAGGAGCGGCTGAAGGCGCTCCGGGCCGACGTGCACATGCTGACGCTAACGGCGACGCCGATCCCGCGGACGCTACAGCTGGCGCTGTCGGGCATACGCGAGATGTCGATCATCGCGACGCCGCCGGTCGATCGCCTAGCGGTGCGGACCTACATCACGCCTTTCGATCCGGTCACGGTGCGCGAGGCGCTGCTGCGCGAGAAGTATCGCGGCGGCCAGAGCTATTACGTCGCGCCACGGCTGAAGGACCTGCCTGACATCGAGGCTTTCCTGCGCGAGCAGGTGCCCGAGGTGAAGGTCGTCGTCGGTCACGGCCAGATGTCGGCGACCCAGCTCGAGGGCGTGATGAGCGCCTTTTACGACGGCGAGTTCGACGTCCTGCTGTCCACGACCATCGTAGAGAGCGGTTTGGATATCCCGTCGGCCAATACGCTGGTGATCCACCGGGCGGACATGTTCGGCCTGGCCCAGCTCTATCAGTTGCGCGGACGGGTCGGCCGGTCCAAGGCGCGGGCCTTCGCCTATATGACGACGCCGCCGAACCGGGTGCTGACCGTGTCGGCTGAGCGCCGGCTGCGGGTGCTGCAGTCGCTGGACAGCCTGGGCGCCGGATTCCAGCTGGCGAGCCACGATCTGGATATCCGGGGCGGCGGCAACCTGCTGGGCGAAGAGCAGTCGGGCCATATCCGCGAGGTCGGGGTCGAGCTCTATCAGCAAATGCTGGAGGACGCCGTAAATGCCCTGCGGGCCGAACCGGGCGCGGCCTTCGACGAGGCGCGGGGCTGGTCGCCGCAGATCAACGCCGGGGCGGCGGTGCTGATCCCGGAGGAATACGTGCCGGACCTCAATGTCCGCCTCGCGCTGTACCGGCGACTGTCAGAGGCCGAAAGGCCGGAGGACCGGGAGGCGCTGGCCGCCGAACTGATCGACCGGTTCGGGCCGCTGCCGGCCGAGGCCGATCAGCTGTTGAAGGTCGTTGCGATCAAGGGGCTTTGCCGTCAGGCCAATGTCGCCAAGATCGACGTCGGGCCCAAGGGCGCGGTCGTGACTTTCCGCAACGACGTGTTCTCGAACCCGATCGGGCTGGTCCAGCTGATCCAGCAGTCCGCCAGCGCCTGGAAGGTGCGGCCGGACCAGAAGGTCGTGGTCAAAGGCGAATGGCCCACGGCGGGCGACCGTCTAAACGCCGCCGAGCGGATCGTCGGACAGCTGGCGCGAACAGCCTTCGCGACCTGATCAGGAGCTCGGTCGAGCGTCCAGCGCGGCGCGTTCGAGCAGGGAGGCGGGCGATTCGTCGATCAGGCGTTCGGCCTCACCGATGTCGAAAGACACCACGAAGGGCGTCTTGTCATCGCCTGCATGGAAGGCTGTGCAGCCGATGACGGCGGCGATCCGCTCGGACACCAGTCGCGCTTCGCCCAGCCGGGTCGCAGGTAGGGCGAGAGCAAACACCTCCGGGGCCAAGCGGGCGGCGGTGTCTTCGGCGCGGACAAGCCGCGAAATCATGGCCCCGATCTGCGGCATGGCGCGATCGACCCAGCCGCCGGACCGGGCGGCCGCGACCGGGCCCCGGTCGGCGACGCGGAGCACGCAGACGGACAGCGGGCGCTTGCGTTGGTTGGCTGCGTTGGAGAGGCGGGCGAGATGGTTCGCGAAGAGCTCGCGGGTGAACAGCCCGGTCGCCGGGTCCATTACGCCGGTGTTGCGGGCTCGCTCCAGAGTCTCGCGGACCTGGTGGTGACGGCGGTAGGCGTCGGCGAGGGCCAGTATCCGGTCCGCGGTTTCCTGCTCTGGCGCATCCGGCGAAGCGACGTCGGCGACACCCCGGTTGAAGATCTCGCCCAGGCTGATCTCGCTGTCGGAGCGGAGGTAGAGGACGACCGGGAGATGGAACAGGCGTGTGTTGCGTTTGATTCCCGAGGCGATCGACAGGGTTTCGCCCCGCTTGTCCCCGCCCCAGAGCAGGACGGCGTCGAAGTCGCGTTCGTGCAGGTAGTCGAATGCGGTGTAGGGCGTCAGGGCGGCGGTCAGTTGCACGCCGCGATCGGCGAGGTGGTTGGACAGGGCCAGGAAACGCGGATCGGGTTCGCCGACGGCGAGGATTCTGCGCGGGGCCTCGATCGTCTCGGGCGACAGGCGGACACCGGCCTCTTCGAATGTCGCGCGGCGGAGCTCGAACTCCTCGGAGGCGACGGCAGCGCGCAGCAGATGTTCGAGCCGGAGCGCGGCCTGGGCCGGGTGAACCGGCGGCGTCATCATAAGGTCGGGCTGATCAAGACCCGGGCCGAGCCCCACGACCGGCAGGCGGCGCGACCCGGCGGCGGCCTTCAGGCGGGTGACGAGCCCGTCGGGCCAGTTGTCACGGGAATCGATCACGACCGCCTCGACCGCGAGATCAGAGATGGCGCGTTCAGCGGCCTCCACGCTGCGGGCCGTCACGGTCGGCCAGCCGAGGGAATCGAGGCCTTCAGCAAGGGCGCCGGTCAGGTCGTCGCTGGTCGCGAGCAGGGCCACGCGGGCCTGCGGCATCGGCGTGAGGCCGGGGTTCGAATCTGAGGCCGCGAGGGGCGTTTCCACCATGGCGGCGTTCTTACGCAATCCGGTGACCAAATGGTATCGGCCAGTCGAGGGTTGATCACAGGCTCAAAAGCGTCGATTGCGTGGCCGATGAGCGGTCGGCAACGGTCTCTGGTCCACAATCTGGTCACGCGGAGCGTCGTGATGCGCGGCCTGGGCGTCCTGGGGCGGGCGCTCGGTCGGCTGTGGGGGCGCGACGTCATGCTCTACGTCGGGGGCGTGTCTTTCTTTGCCCTGCTTGCGGTTTTTCCGGCGGTCGCGCTGATCATCGCCTTCTTCAAGGTGGTGCTGAACATGGGCGTCGGGGTCGAGCAGGCCGAGGCGCTGATCGAAGTCGTGCCGCATGCCGCGCGAGGGCTTTTCCAATCCGAGGTCCAGCGCCTCACCGAGGCGCCCTTCCACAAGATTTCGGCCCAGAGCGCGATCGCGCTGGTGGTCGGCGCCTATGCGGCGCATCGCGGATTCAAGGCGGTTCTCGCCGGTCTGACGTTTATCCATGACGAGACGGACCAGCACGGATTCCTCCGTTTCAACCTGCTGGCCTTCGTGGTGGCGATCTGCGCCTTCGTGCTGATGACGGCGGTGTCGGGCGCGGTGCTGACGATCCGGCTGATGCATGAGACGGACGGGACCGAACCGCTCGAGGGTACGGGGCTCGACAGCGAATGGATGTGGGCCTTCAGCGGGCTCGTGATCGGGCTGACGCTGCTCTACCGGTTCGCCATGGCCCATTCGAAGCGGGTGCCGTGGCGGGCGTCCGCCGGGGGCGGCATCGCGGCGGCAGCGCTCCTGGCGCTCGCGTCGTGGGCCTGCGCCGTCTACGTCGATCAGGTGGTCGAGCTGGGCGCGACCTATGGCTCGGTCGGCGCGGTGGTCGTGTTCCTGATCTGGCTGAGCTGGAACGTGAACGCGATCTTCTTTGGTGGGGCGCTGGCGACCGAGATCGAGATCGCCCTGCACGAATACAGGCGCGCTGACGCCGCGGCGGTGATCGAGGACGAGGCGGACCTCAGCCTGTCGGAGCCGCGGCACTTCTGGTGACGCGGAAGCGGAGGGCGGCGCCGTCCTCCTCGATTCCATCCAGCACATCACCGGACTGAGCCACGAAGTGCGGCACGTCGATGCGCGCCATCGGATCGTCGGCGATCAGCTCGATGCTGGCTCCGGGCGCCGCTTCGCGCAGCGCCCGGCCCAGTTTCAGCGTCGGCGTCGGGCAGCGATGCCCGCGCGCGTCGATCACCTTCACCCCGGAACGCCGACCGAGGCGTCGACCGTACCGGTCGTGACCGAGTGATAGCCGGGACGAGCCCGGGCGTAGATCCGCCGGGCGATCGGCTGACCCCAGTCGCCTTCTTCCATCAGCGCCGCGAAGAGCGGGGCGACGAACTTGCGACGGCCCATGGTGGTGAGGAAGTTCTCCAGTGCGGGCAGGGCGGGTTCGTAGCGGTTCTCGATGGCGATCATCAGCCAGGCGAACAGGACCTCGGCGTTGCCGCTGGCCGACAGGCCGAGCGCGCTGTCGAGGGCGGCCAGACGATCGGCCGGCATTTCCTCGGGCATTTCGCCGAGGAAGCGCTGGCGCTCCTGGGTCGACCAGCTCGCCCAAGGCACGGCCGACGCGTCGCCGGAGGCGATGTAGGCGGCCACCACCTGATCGACCCGGTCGAAGGCTTCCGAGCGCGGTTCGACGGCATTCGACGGCAGGCCAGGGCCATAGACCCAGGCGTTGATCTGCAGTTCCTGCTCCAGGGCGGCGTCGCCACGGATCAGATGCTCGCGCAGGTCGGCGAGGAACTGTTCGGTGGTCATCGGCTGGAAGGCGTAGCGGTCGAAATAGCCTCGCAGATAGGCGTCGAAACGCTCGCGGCCGACGGTGCGCTCGATGGTGCGCAGGAAGAAGGCGCCCTTCTCATAGGCGACGTCGGTCAGGCCCTCGTCCGGATCGCGGCCGGTCAGGTCGATGTAGAGGTGGGTGTCGGCGGCCGGCAGGTCAGCCAAGGTGGCCTGAAGGCTGTCCCAACCCAGGACCTGCTCCATCATGGCGCGTTCGCGACCGTAGACCTCCTCCATGATCCGGTTCTCGAAATAGACGGTGAAGCCCTCGTTGAGCCAGAAGTCCGACCAGGTCGCGTTGGTGACGAGGTTGCCCGACCAGCTGTGCGCCAGCTCGTGGGCCACCAGCGAGACCAGAGAGCGGTCGCCCGCGATGATCGTCGGTGTGGCGAAGGTCAGCTTGGGGTTTTCCATGCCGCCGAAGGGGAACGACGGCGGCAGGACGAGCAGGTCGTAGCGGCCCCAGCGGTAGGGACCGTACAGGCCCTCGGCGGCCTCGACCATTTCCTCGAGATCCACCAGCTCGTCGGCGGACCGGCGCACCATCGACGGCTCGGTGAACACGCCCGTACGCGGACCCGTCGCCTCGAACGCCAGGTCGCCGATCGCGATCGCCATCAGATAGGGCGGGACGCGCTCGTCCATGCGGAAGCGCCAGGCGCGCATGCCCGGACCCGCCGGTTCGCCCTCGGGGGTGAGGTGGTCGGCGCTCATGACGACGCGCAGGGCCTCCGGCGCCACGATGCGGGCAGAGTAGGTCTGGCGGATGCCAGGGCTGTCCTGGGTCGGCACCCAGGTGCGGGTCAGGATGGCCTGGCCCTGGCTGAACATGAAGGGTTGGGCGCCGCCGGCGGTCTGCTCGGGCGAGAGCCACTGGAGGGCGGCCGCGCCAGGACTGGTCTCGTAGGAGACGACGACCTGACGGGTGTCGGGGCCGATGTTGATGATCAGCGGCCGGCCCATGTACTCGCGCGCCTCACCGAGGCGCCAGCCGGTCGAGCGGCCGTCGATGGTGACGTCGCGGATCGTCAGGTCGCGGGTGTCGAGCACCAGCTCACCCGCCCCGGGCGCGGTCTGGATCGCGAGGGTGGCCGTTCCCGACAGCACCTTGCGCTCGAAATCGGCGGCGAGGTCCACTGCGACGTCCGTCACGCGGGCCTCGTTTGGCCGGGCGAAGGAATGAATGTCCTGGACGAGCTGGGCCATCGGAGCCTCCGCGGCGGGCGGGGTCGGGGCGGATCCCGGCATGGTGGAACAGGCGGCCAGCAGGGTGGCGGCGGCGGCGGAGACGAGCAGATGGCGGATCATGTCGGGGTCCCGGCGTGATTGAACTGGCGGCTTCTTAGGACGCGCGAGGAGAAACGGCAAAGTCGGTACGCGGTTCAGCGCTCCACGCCGCTGACGGCTGGAGGGTTGGAGAGGCCGGGGCGGCGCCGGGCCTG
>CAMLNT010000123.1 GCA_946481425.1 uncultured Brevundimonas sp. | reverse complement strand
GCTCCTCGATCTTGGCTTCGAGGTCGGCGATCGGCTTTTCGAAATCGAGATAGTGCTGGGCCATGCGGCGTCCGAGGGGGTCGTTTTAAGGGGGCGGAACCTAGAAGCGTCAACGCCAGGGAGCAAGGGAAGTTCGCGCCGTCGAACCTGCGGCGTCAACCGGTGACGCGCCCGGACAGCTGGGCCATGATGGCGGCCGCCGCAGACTCGCGGGGCTGGAAAGCGCCTGATGACCGACTGGATGCTGGGCCTGAGCTGGTTCGACTGGACCGCCCTGGTCATCTTCGCCCTCGCCTGGCTGGGCTGCGAGCCCATGATCCGAACCATTGGAAAGCGGCGCGGCGCGCTGAACAGCGATCTCGACATCATGCGCTGGCGCTGGATGGCGGCCATGACGAGGCGTGAAATGCGCATGGTGGACAGCCAACTGCTGGGCCACACGATCAACTCCGCTTCCTTTTTCGCCTCGGCCAATCTGATCCTGATCGCGGCGGTCGGCGGCGTGCTGTTTGGCGGCGAGGCGGCGCTCCGCAACATCCCGGCCGTCGGCGGCGAGGCGCCGGCCCTGGTGCTGGAAGTGAAGTTCGCCCTGGTGAGCGTTTGTCTGGCGCGAGGCCTGCTCGACTTCATCTGGTCGATCCGCCAGCTGAACTACACCGTCGCCCTCGTCGGAGCCGCGCCCGAAGCCGAAGCCGACCCGCAGCAATTGTCCGCCTTCGCACAAGCCGCCGCGGAGGTGCTCAATCCCGCCATGAATGGCTTCAACCGCGGGGTCCGCGCCTACTACTTCGCACTCGCGGCAGGAGCCTGGCTAATCCACCCCATTCTGCTGGCGGCCGGGGCGATCCTGGCCCTGTCCCTGCTGGCCTGGCGTCAGTCGATTTCGCCTGCTGCGCTTGGGGTGCGGCGCGCGATGGCGGTGCTCGCAGACCCTCAATTCAGCAATCAATGAAATCCATGTCGCAGGTGCGAAAAAGCGCTTGCGCGTTGTGCAATGCAGCGTATTGTGAGGGGGCCCTGATTGGGCGTTTCCTCCCAAACGACTTCAAGCCGCGCCCCCGGGCGCGGCTTTTTTTTCGTGCAGCCGGGCCGTCAGCGCCGAGGTGACAGCCGCGATATCGGCCTGGAGCACGCCAAAGCGAGTCGTTGGCTCCAGCGAGGCTTCGTCCAGATAGAGGCTGCGATCGATCTCGACCTGCACGGCGTGCATGCCGGCAGTCGGACGGCCGAAGGCCTGGGTCGTGTGACCGCCGGCGAAGGGCCGGTTCAGGAGCACCCGCCGACCCCGCTCCTCGAAGGCGGAGCGCAGGGCGCCGCTCCAGGTCGAGGCTGTGCTCGCGCCGTGCCGGTCGCCGACGACGATATCGGGCCTCATCCCGCCACGGCGGCCCTCAAGCACGGCCGCGGCCGAGGGCATTGAATGCCAGTCGACCAGAACGGCCTGACCGAAGGCTTCGCGCGCCTCGTCCAGCAAGGCGCCCAGAGCCGCGTGATAGGGCCGGTGAACGGCCGCCAGCCGCGCCTCGACCTCAGGCCCCGTCAGCTTGCGGCGATAGAGCGGCCGCGCATCGCCGCCCAGCCGGGGGATCAGCCCCAGGCCGGCTCGCGTCCGGGGACTGTCGCGGCCCCCGGGGCCGTCGAGCAGCGCCGGGTCCAACTCGGCCGGGTCGCGGTTCACATCAATCCAGGCGCGCGCCACGCGGCAGACGAGGATCGTCGCGCCCAGAAGCTCGACTCCTTCGAGCAGGGCGTCGACCAACGGATCCTCCAGGCTTCGGATCGTCATCTCGGTGGCCTGGAGCGCGTCGCGCCCATCAGCGGGAAACTCGCGGCCGGCGTGCGCCACCGCATAGATCAGGGGGGTGGGCCGCACCGGACGGATCAGACGATAGGGTGACGCCGGGGCCTCGCAGTCCTTCATTCCCGATTTACGCCCCAACGCCTATGGTTCGGGCTCAACATACGGGGCGGGACGCGTGGCGCATATCCTACTGGCTGAAGATGACGGATCCCTGCGCGGCTTCCTGGCCCGCGCGCTCGAAAAGGCCGGCCACTCGGTGGTTGCCTGCGAGAACGGCGACGACGCGATCGATGCGCTCGACATGGGGCCTTACGACCTGCTGCTGACGGACATCGTCATGCCCGGCGCCGATGGGATCGAGGTCGCGCGGATCGCCGCCCAGCGCCAGCCGGGCGTGCGCATCATGTTCATCACGGGCTTCGCCGCCGTGGCCCTGTCGGCCGCCCAGGCCGCGCCGGAGGCCAAGGTCCTGTCCAAGCCGGTGCACCTCAAGGATATCGTGGCCGAAGTCGACCGTATGGTGGCCGCTTGAGCCTCCTTCTCGCGAGCGTCGTCGCGCTGTCGCTGCAAACCACGCCGCAAGCCTTCGGCGCCGATGTCTTCCAGATGGGCGGCTGCGAGCACGCCGGCTGGACCCTGGACCGCACGGCCCTGGGCGAGCACTTCAACCAGACCGTCGCGGCGAGCGGCCTGTCGCAGGCTGATTTCGAGGCGGCCATGGCGGTGGGCGTGCAGGATGCGGCCACCCAGTTCGAGACCCAGGGCGCGGCTCTCGCTGGGCACGCGCAGGCCGTGACCTTCCTGACCGCGATCCGCGACCGGTGCGACGGCCTGATCGTCACCTACCCGGGCGCCCTGTCGCGATCGGACACGACGGAGTCGCGCTGGAACCGCTTCTCGCAGGCCGTGCTGGCCCGATATCCGGAATAGTCGCCAACCCTCTTGCAGGCGCGGCCAAGCCCGGTCTATAGACCCGCCTCCCCGCCGAACAGGCGGACCGGAGGACGCGTAGCTCAGCGGTAGAGCACTACGTTGACATCGTAGGGGTCACAGGTTCAATCCCTGTCGCGTCCACCATCTCTTGTGAAAATCGCTACTTCTGCCGCGGCGATTCCAGCCCTTCGCTGGGGTCTGGCAGTCGTCCGGCGCGGCGTTCGGTGGCCGCGACGTAGAGCGCCCGCGCGGCGTTCCTGACCTCTTCCTGCACGGCCTCATCGGCGTCCAGTTCGTCGTGGCTGGTGGCGTAGGGCTTCCAGTAGCCGATGTAGCGGTCCAGCTCGGCCGCAGGGCCCGCCGGGATCAGGCGCATGAAGCTCAGCCAGTCGTGGATCGAGCGACGCACGTTCTCGGCGCCCTCGACGTCGCCATGGACCACCACGGAAAAGACCCGGCCGGCGAGGTGGCGGGGATAGTCCCAGCCTTTGAGCTCCTCCGCCTTGGCGAGCGCCGCGTCCTTGCCCTGGGTCAGGGTCGGGTCGGGATTGCCGCCGTCGGCGCAGACCAGCCGGTCCATCATCAGCTTGAGGGGTGAGGTGACCTGGTACCAGTTGACCGGGGTGATGATCATGATCCCGTGGGCGCGCGCCCACATGGGATAGATCTCGTTCATCCAGTCGTTGACCTGCCCCATTCCGTGGTTGGGGTAGCAGGAGCACGGCCAGTGGCAGAGCGCGGCGGCCGTCGAAAAGCACGCCTTGCAGGGATGGATCTCGCGCCCGTATTCCGACGCCAGGCGGTTGAGCTCCAGCACCTCCGTGACGACGCCCTCGCGCGCCAGAACCGAGCGGGCCAGCTCCAGCAGGCGATAGCTCTTGGACATTTCGCCCGGACAGGTGTGCTCGCTGCGCGATGAGCAGTTGATCAGCAGGAAGCGGCAAGGACCGTCGGGGTCGTCGTGCTCGGCCTGCGCCTTGGCGATGGCGGCTTTTGCGGCGATCCAGTCCAGTGACAGGTCGTAATGCGGGTCGGCATAGCCCTCCCCTGCCTTGCGCGTGCGCGGCGCCTTGCGTCCTTCGTCATAGGCCTCCCAGGCTATGGCCTCGACGGCCTTGAGCTGGTCGGAGACGGCCTCGAAGGCCGGGTCGTCGAAGCGGGCCATGAACCGTTCGGTGAAGGCGCGACGCCCGAGCGTCGGGTCCGGCATGCCCTTGCGCGGGCGGGGCGTCTTCACGCCCTGGACCGGAGAAGATGGACGCTGAACAGGTCCATCTCGTCAGTCCAGACCGCGACCGGTTCGAACGAAGAAGCCCGCGCCAGGGCCATGAAGCCGGACAGAGAGTATTTCCAGGAATCCTCGACGTGGATCGCTTCGCCCTCGGCGAAGTCGAATTCCCGGCCGGCGACGGTGACGGTCTGAGCCCGTGTCGAAACCAGGTCGATGGCGATGCGGCCATCGGCGGGAATCCAGGTCGCGCGGTGGCGGAAGCCGCCCAGATCGAAGTTGGCTCCGAGTTCGCGGTTTGCCCGGGTCAGCAGATTGAGGGTGAAGCGCGCGGTTACGCCCTGGTCGTCGTCATAGGCCGGCTCGAGGATGTCGGCTGACTTCCTCAGGTCCACGCCGATCAGGAGGTAGGCGCCCTCGCCGAGCCTTCCGGCCCAGTCGGTCAGGAAGGTCTGGGCCTCAAGCGGCGTCAGGTTGCCGATGGTCGAGCCGGGATAGAAGCCCACGCGCGGGCCGCGATCCGCCGGCGGCAGGTCGAAGGGCTGGCCGAAGTCGGCGGCGATGGGCCGGACGTCGAGGTCCGGATAGTCATCCTGAATCGCCTGGGCGGCGGCCAGCAGATGCTCGCCGCTGATGTCGATCGGAACATAGCTGTCGGGGGCGTCCAGGGCGTCGAGCAGGATGCGCACCTTTTCCGACGAGCCAGAGCCCAGCTCGACCAGCTGGACGCCACGGCCGAGGCGCTCGGAGATGTCGGAGGCGTTGTCCTGCAGAATGCCGACTTCGGTGCGCGTCGGATAATATTCCGGCAGCCGCGTAATGCGGTCGAACAGGGCCGAGCCCGCGGCGTCATAGAGGAACCGGTACGGCAGGGCCTTGTCGGGACGCGACAGGCCTTCGCGCACGGCTGCCTCGAAATCATCGGCCCCCGGTTCGAGATCAGTCAGGCGGACACACCGGCGGCGCGCGCGGCGGGCGTGGGGATCGAGTTCAAGCATCGTCGGCCAGCCTCAGGCCCGCGAACGCCCAGCGGGCGTGGGGCGGATAGAAGTTGCGGTAAGTGGTTCGCTGGTGTCCCGGCGGCGTGACGCACGCCCCGCCTCTCAGGACCATCTGGCCGGACATGAACTTGCCGTTGTACTCGCCGACCGCGCCAGCCGCCGGGCGGAAGCGCGGGTAGGCGACATAGGGACTGGCGGTCCACTGCCAGACCTCGCCGGAGAACTGGCTCGGCCCGGGGCGCGACACGGGGCGCGGATGGACCCGACCGCCGTCGTCCAGAAGGGCGCTCGCCGCCGCCAGCTCCCACTCGGCTTCGGTGGGGAGCCGCTTGCCGCTCCAGCGGGCGAAGGCGTCGGCCTCGTAAAAGCTGACGTGGCAGACAGGCTCGGTCGGATCGACCGGCCGCCGGCCGTTCAGGGTGAAGAGGGACCAGCCGCCATTGCTCTGACGCCAATACTCCGGCGCGCGCCAGCCATGGGCCTGGACGGCGGCCCAGCCGTCGGACAGCCACCATTGGGGATCGGCGTAGCCACCCGCTTCCATGAAGTTGAGCCACTCGCCGCATGTGACCAGTCTGTCCGCGACGCGGAACGGCTCCAGCAGAATGCGGTGGCGCGGGCCTTCGTTGTCGAAGGCGAAGCCCGCGCCGGCATGCCCGATCGCCGCCAGCCCGCCTGCGTGTTCGGTCCAGGTCAGCTCGGGCGGCGACGACGGCCCGGCCGCCTGGGCAGCCTCGTAGGCCGGCTCCAGCGTGTTGCGCGAGAAGGCATGCTTGAGATCCATCAGGAGCAGTTCCTGATGCTGCTCCTCGTGCGCCAAGCCGAGGTCCAGCAGAGCTGCGATGCGCGGATCGCCGCCGCGGCTATCCAGCAGGGCCAGCATCTCCTCGTCCACGTGCGCGCGATAGGCCCGGACCTCCTCGATCGACGGGCGGGTCATCAAGCCACGCTCGTGCCGTGGCGGCCGGTCGCCGACGGCCTCGTAGTAGGAGTTGAAGAGTTGCTCGAAGCGGGCGTCCAGCGGACGGTAGCCGTCCAGCCACGGCTTGAGGACGAAGGTTTCGAAGAACCAGGTGGTGTGGGCCAGGTGCCATTTGACCGGACTGGCGTCCGGCATTGACTGAACCTGCATGTCCTCGGGCGTCAGCGGAGCGGTCAAAGTCACGCTTCGCGCGCGCGTCGCCAGATAGCGGGCGAGCGGTTGCTGGGCCGCGAAATCAGAAGCAGGCGCTGCGGGCTGGGTCACGCAGGACTCAATGCGCCCGCGTCACCGACGTTCCCGTCAAGCTTAGGGTCGGTCGCGTTCCGGCAGGGCGGCCACTTCAGCGTCCGACAGGCGCCGCACGCCGGTGACCGGACAGGTGGTGCGTCCTCCCGGGAGGTCGGGCACGATCAGTTCGGCGTCGAGGCCCGAGCAGATCGACGATCCGCCGGTGGTCGAGCGGATGCCGATGGACGTCGACCAGTCGACGTTGGAACAGCCGAAGGTCTGGAGCTCGAAGACCTCGTTGGCGCCGGTGCGGACGTAGACCCGCCGGTCGTCGTTGGAGGCGAAGGACTGCACCTCGCGCACGAAGAAGCATTCGCGCGCCCCGCCGGCCTGGGCCGGGCTGGTCGAGGTGGGAGCGCAACCGGCGGCGGCAGCCGCGAGGGACAGGGCGGCGACAGTCAGGATCGGTTTCACGGCGAATCTCCTCCAAGGCAAACCTGCAACGCGCGCCGTGCAGGTGGGCTGCATCATCGACCCTGACCCGACAGTCGTCGAGCGTCGACAAGCCGATGATGGTCGCGAGAAACGGGCGAAGGTGTGGCGGTCATCTCCGCGGCGAGATGCTCGCCGAGCATCGGCGCCCAGGAAAACCCCCCCCCCCCCCGAACCAAAAGAATACAAATTTCCAGGTGCCCCCCGCCCCACACCGGCCGGGGGGGGGGGGGGGTGGGGGGGA
>CAMLNT010000122.1 GCA_946481425.1 uncultured Brevundimonas sp. | reverse complement strand
CTGACGGCCGATCTGTCCAAGGGCCTGGCGGAAATCCGGGCCACGCAGACCGGGCCCGATGGATCGCTCTATGTTCTGGGTGAAGCCACCGCTTCCGTGGACGGCCAGACGATCAAGGGCCGCCGCGACGTCGTGCTTCAGAAATACGACTCCGCCGGCCAGCTGGTCTTCACCCGCACCCTGGGCGCGGCGACCGAGGCGACGGCTTCGGCGCTGGCGGTTGGTGCGGATGGCCGTGTGGCCGTCGTCGGCTCCGTCACCGGTGCTCTGGACGCTGGCGTGTCAGGCGCTGACGCGCGGCTGAGCGACAGCTTCGTCACCGTCTTTGACGCCAGCGGCGGCGAACTCTGGACCCAGCGCCGCGGCGCAAGGTCGGAAGACGAGGCCACAAGCGTGGCCTTCGGCGCCGATGGCTCGGTCTATGTCGGAGGCCGGGCCAGGTCCGGCATGCCGGGGGCCGCGGCGCTCGGCGGATGGGACGGCTATCTCCAGACCTACTCTTCGGCGGGCCTTTCCTTGGGCGTACAGCAGTTCGGCTCGGCCGGCGAAGACGCCGTGTCACGCCTTGCCGTCGACGGGACGACGCTCGTGATCGCCGGTGTCGAGAATGGCCGCGCGATCGTACGCAGCTACGACATCTCCACGCCCGACGCTCCGGTGCTCGCCGCAACGCGCGATCTGGGCGGTCTGCAGGGCTCCATATCCGGCGTTGCGATCGACGGCGGGCGCGTCATCGTCACCGGCACGACAGCGAACGGCTCTCTCGGCGACGGTGCGGCGACCAATAGCCATTCAGGCGCCAAGGACGCCTTTGTCGCCCGCCTCGACGCCAGCCTGACGCCAGACGCGGCCGACCGCGTCACCTTTCTGGGCGGAGCGGGGGACGACTCGGCGGTTGCCGCCACCATCGCTGGCGGCAAGGTCTGGCTGACGGGGCAAACGGATATCATTTCGTCCAGCTCGAGCGCATCGGCCAAGGGGCGCCTCGTGCGGCTGGACGCCGACACCGGCGCCATCGAGTGGGACCGAACCTTCCTCGGGCAGGACGGCGTCGTGCGCCCCATGTCGATTTCGGTGGCCGCCAGCGGCGCCAGTGTCCTGGATCGTCTCGGCCTCCCCCAGGGCGTCATCGACTACAAGCCGTCGCAGAAGCTGGTCGACTCGACCTCGGTCCGCGCCGGCGACCAGTTCCACATCGACCTCGGCGGCGGGCGGCTTCGTGCGGTCACGATCGAGGCGGGCGACACCTTCGAAACCCTCGCCAAGAAGATCAACTCGGCCGCTCAGAACCGGCTCGATGTGAAAATCCTGCCTACGGACGGCGTGGCCGGCCTGCGCATCACACTGAAGCCGGGGCGCGAGCCTGTCGAGATCGTGGCCGGCGCCCTGGGCCGGGATGCGCTTGAGGCGCTGGGCCTGTCCCAGACGCTGGTTCATCCGACTGGCGGATTGCGCGACGAGCGGGCGATCTATGCGCTACGGCTTCCGGCCGATCTGAGCATCAGCGACAAGGCGGGCGTGAAGGCGGCAAAGGACGGCATTCAGGCCGCGGTCCTCCAGGTCATGGCGGCCTATCGCAAGCTGACCCAGCTGGACGATCCTCAGGCGGCCGCCATGGCGAACGTCACCTACAGCGAATACCAGTCCAAGCAGATCGCGAACTATCAGGCGGCTCTGCTGAAGCTCGGGGGCGGTTGACGGGGGGCCATGAGACGGCCTTATTGCCGCCCGACAACAAGCGGCGACCGTCATGGAAAATCAGCGTCTCGTCCTCATCCTCGGCGGTGTCGCCGCCATTCTCGCAGCCGTCGTCGTGGCTCTGCTCGTTCTGGGCGGACCGGGCGGGGGTCAGCCCAAGGATGACGAGGCGCCGGTCGAGCGCGCAGGACTGCAGCTCGACGTCACCGATCCTGAATCGCTCAGCCCGGACCAGCAGCTGCGGTGTTTCGTTGGCGGTCGTTTCGTCGGCATGGCGACCCTTTCCGAATGCGCTGAACGCAACGGCGTGGCTTCCCAGGCCCTCGATGTCGGTCTGGATTCTTCGGGCGAGCTGACTGCGGTTCCCTTCACGCCGCCGCCTGAGCTGCCTTCCCTGACCGATGAGGCCGACGAGCCGGAGGCGCAGCCGGTCGACACCGGCCCGGCGCCCGCGCCCCAGCCTGCCGGGCAGCGGTGTCTGCGGTTCGCCGGCGGCGAATGGCGCGAGGTCGGCGCCATGGGGCTGAACGCCTGCGTCCAGACCTTGTACGCGGGTCGGTGCGAGCAACTCGGTGGGGCAACCTATGGCCGCTGGGGAGAGACGACCCTGCGTCTCGTCCCGGGGCGCGTCGAACAGTCGTTCGACAACAGTACCTTCCGCCCGATCGCGCCGCAGGCGCGGGATTGTTCTATTGGAGATGTTCGCTGATGCGCCTGGCGCTCTTGTTCGCAGGCTGCGGCCTGGCCCTGGCCGCGTGTCAGGAGCAGGTCGAGGTTCCCGACGCTCCGCGTGGCACCTGTTTTCTGGTTTCGCCGCAGGAGAATGGTGAAGTTCGCTTCACCGCCATGCCGGATCCGCAGCCGAACATGGAGAACTGCGCGGCTCGCCTCGAAGAGAACCGCGTACGGTGGCTGCGCATGGGCGGCACCCGCCGCGAGGTGATCGGCTACTACGGCAGCCAGTTCCTGTTCGTGGACAGCGCTGGCGTCTCGATGTCGCGCACCATCGATGGGGGCCGCTTCATCGCCCTGCGCCGCACCAACGACGGCCGTCTGGCTATCCCCGGAGCATTCGAGCAGGAGGCCCCGGTGGCCGGGACCGAAGCGGGCGAATCGGGCCAGACCCCGGCTGGTTGACCGCGCCAGCGGTTTCGGAACATAGATAGAACATTCACCGCGCCAGAAGGCGCGGATATGCACGGAAGGAGCCTCCCATGGCGGGAAGCGTGAACAAGGTCATCCTCGTCGGCAATCTGGGTCGCGACCCGGAAATCCGCACCCTGAACTCGGGCGACAAGGTCGCCAACCTGAACATCGCCACGTCCGAGACCTGGCGCGACAAGGCCTCGGGTGAGCGCAAGGAAAAGACTGAGTGGCACCGTGTGGTGATCTTCAACGAGAACCTGGTGAAGGTGGCCGAGAACTACCTGCGCAAGGGCTCCACCGTTTACATCGAGGGCCAGCTGGCCACTCGCAAGTACGAGCAGAACGGCGTCGAGAAGTACTCGACCGAGATCGTGCTGCAGCGCTTCCGCGGTGAACTCACCATGCTGGGGGGCCGAGGTGACGGCGGCGGCGCCTCGCAGGGCGATGACTATGGCGGCGGCTATTCCGGGGGAGGCCAGCCGGCGCGGTCCTCGGGGCCGAAGCAGGACTTCCCGATGGACGACGACATCCCGTTCTAGGGGGCTCAGGGCGGCGGCGTTGAGCGTCGCCGCCATTCCTCCGGCACGCTCACGTCAGTTCCTTGGGCGGTCGGATGCGCCGCCACCGCGCTTCGATGAAGGCAAAGGCTCCAAAGGCCACGAGACCCAGCGCCGTGGTGGCGAGGATCAACGGCCCGCCGGGTTGCTGCTCAAGGGCGTCCAGCGCCTCTCCGAAGCTGGTCACGTCACTGACGTCCGCGGTCAGGCCGGCAATGATGACAAACACAGCCAGGGGCAGGTAGGCGAAACCGCGCGCCGCGTAGCCGAGGCGTGCGAGCGGCCTGACAATGCGGCAGACAGCTTCCGAGCAGCGAAGTTCCTCTGTGAACCTGTCTTTCCACGCCCGGATTATGTTGCCGACGCCCACGGCCATTATGGCCAGACCCGCTAAAAGCAACAGCCACTGACCGAAGGGCAATCCCATCAGCATGGCGGCCTTTTCCTGGTTCTCCGCGACGTCTTCGGCGGCTGGCCTGCGCTGGAACTCATCGAGGTATTCGAACACGGTCGACGCCAGCACGGCATAGAACAGGCCGCTCAGCGCCTGGCCGCCGCGAGACAGCCACCCACGCAGGTCGTCGCCCTCATGGTCGGCGTTGAACACCGACTGCAGCGCCCGCCAAAATACAAACAGCCACAACCCAACGCCAAGCAAGGTGAGCCACAACCGCCCGAGAGGCTGTCCCGCCAGCCAGCCCGCCGCGCCGGATGAGCCGACGGCCGAGCCGATCTGATCCGTAGATGCAAGAAGCGTCAGAATGCCGACGGACAGATAGACGAAACCGCGCGCGCCGTAGCCGATCCGCGCCGACCACTCGATCGCTTCGCTGGTAGGAAAGCGCGATAGACGCTTGCGCGCGTTCGCGATCAGGGTGGCTGCGGTCAATTTGAGGCTCCCGAGGTATCGGGGGGAAATCCTCAGCTCGCTGATTGGCTCCCGGCGATCAGTGCCGCGCGCTCCTCCGGCGTAATGTGCCGCCAATGGCCCTCGGCGAGATCACCCAGGCTGATCGGCCCGATCCGCGTTCGCTCCAGATCCACCACTCTCAGGCCAACGAGCTCGCACATCCGACGGATCTGGCGATTGCGTCCTTCGCTGAGCACGAACTTGAGCCGTCCCTTCCCGCGATCGAACACACCGGCAGGCTTCAACTGCCGGCCGTCCAGTTCCAGCCCGTGACGCAGCAGGGCGACGACCTGTGCGGTCACCTCGCCCCGCACCTTGACCCTGTACTCCTTGGTCAGCTCTGATTGAGGTCCGATCACCGCCTTGGCCACGACCCCGTCGGACGAAAGCAGTAGTAGGCCGCGCGAATATTCGTCGAGCCGGCCGATCGGCGGCAGGGACGCCCCGGCATCGGGCGCCGCGCCGGGTCCGATCCGGTTCTCCTCGGTGAGGAGCCGCACGGCGGGGATCTTGCCGGGCTCTGGCTGGCCAGAGACGTAGCCTGTCGGCTTGTTGAGCAGGATAGTGACGCCATCAAGCACGACCGATGCGGCGTCCGACAGGGTCACGGTCTCGCCAGGCATCACCTTGCGACCGGCGTCCTCGACGCGGACGCCATCGATCGACACCAATCCTTCGGCGATCAATCCGTCCGCCTCCCGGCGTGAACAGACGCCCGACTGCGCCAGGAACTTGTTCAGTCGGCTCGGTTCGTCGCCGACATGCTGCCCGGTCCACGCCATTCAGTCAGGTCCGTCGGAACAACAGCATGAGGTTATTGGCAGGCATGGCGACCCGGCGCGTCAGGGCAAGCCCTTGGTCGAGGGCTGCTTGCGTCACCAGCTCGCGATTTCGCAGGCCCCAGGCCGGATCCCGCACCCTGAGGCTCTCGTCGAAGGACAGGTTGGACGGCGCCGTCTCGACGTCTGCCTCGAGATAGGGGCCGTAAAGCACCAACAGTCCGCCGGGCCTGACCAGTCGCGTCCCGGCCAGGCGCATCAACCCTTCGGTGGCGATCCAAGGACTGATGTGGATCATGTTGGCGCAGAAGACAGCCTCGAACGGGCCAGGCGGCCAGGACGTGTCGTCGGTCGCATCCAGGCAGACGGGCGCCGCCAGATTGTCAGGGCCGTCCCGACGCCAGTCGGCCGCCGAGGCCACCGCCTCGGGATCCGGGTCGGTCGGCATCCAGTTCAGGCCAGGCAGAGCCGACGAAAAGGCCAGGGCGTGCTCGCCAGAGCCGCAGGCTACCTCCAGCACCCGGCCGCGCGCTGGCATGTGGGCCCGCAAGACCTCCAGGATCGGGGCCGTGTTGCGGGCGGAGGCGGGGGAAGAGAGGCGCGCGCTCATGGCGGCGACATAGCACGATGGCGCAGGCGTCATGCATCTTTGCCGGAAATGCGGCTAAGGTCAGGGCCGACTCAACCGCTCAGGAGCCAGCCACGATGTCGTTTTCCGGAATGGATGCTGCCTTCGAAGGCTTCCGCATCACGCGCCAGCATCCCCTCGCGGTGCTGATCTGGAGCGCCGTGTTCCTCGTGATGTCCGTGCTGACCTCCTGGGCGATGGCGGCGCTTTCAGGCGCAGCGCTGGCGGAGTTCATGCAGGTCGCCATGGCCGGCGGCACGGCGACCGCCGCGCAGTGGGGCGCCGTTGCGCCCGGCTACCTCGCGGCCACGGCCATCAGCCTGGTGATCAACGCCATGATCGCCAACGCCGTGGCGCGCGCGGCGGCCGGCACGGGCCGCGCGGCCGCAGGCTTCCTTGGTCTGGGCGGTCGCGAGCTGCTGCAGGTCGTAAACCTGTTTCTCTGGGGCCTGATTGTCTTCGTCTTCTACCTGCTGGCCGCTATCGCGACCGCCCTGGTCCTAGGCGTGATCGCCTTCCTGGCAGCGATGATCTCGCCGGTCCTCGCGGCGGCCGTACCGGCTTTCGGGGTCGTGATCATGGTGCTCGCCTTGCTGCTGATCTCGGCCCGTCTCGCCCTTGCAGGACCTATCACGGCCTACGAGGGGCGGATCGGCATCGGCCGTTCCTGGGCCATGACGCGGGGCCGGACCTGGGCCTTGGTGGGCTCCCTGTTCATCGCCTTCGTATTCTCGCTGATCGTCTGCATCCTTGTCGGCGTAATCGGCGCGGCGATCCTCAGCGGGATGGCCGGCGGTTTTGACCAGCTTGTGCCTGCAATCACGCAAGCGTCGCAGTCGCCGGGCGAACTGAGCGCCTTCTGGATCGTCTACATCCTGTTCGTGGCCCTCATGAGCGGGCTGAGCAGCGCGATCATCTTCGGCGTGGGCGCAAACGCCTACCGCCAGCTGACGCGGTCGTCGGACGCGATCTAGGCCAGCTTCTTGACCCGTTCCTTCCGCCGTTCTTCATGGCGGTCCAGGATTTCCTTCAGGTAGCGGCCGGTCCAGCTCGCCGGGTCGGCCGCGATGTCTTCCGGCGTGCCGACCGCGACGATCTCGCCGCCGCCGTCACCACCCTCGGGGCCAAAATCGAGCACCCAGTCGGCGGTCTTCACCACGTCGAGATTATGCTCGATGACGATCATGGTGTTGCCGGTCTCGACCAGCTGATGGAG
>CAMLNT010000121.1 GCA_946481425.1 uncultured Brevundimonas sp. | reverse complement strand
CCTGCGTCATCCACGAGGCCAACGCTGATCATCACAGCCGCCAGCGTTGCGATCCAGCTCTTCACAGCATCCCCCCGGCGTCTGCCGCTCTAGCGGCATATGTGAACCAGCCGAGACTAGGCCCGCAAGCCCGCGAACACCGCTATCAAATCCTGACGATCAGGGTCTCGACGACCGGTTTGCGGTCCCAGATTTGCCGCGCCGTGCGTTTCACCGCGCGGGCGACGGCCTGTTCGACGGCCTGGTCATCGAGGCGATCGTTCGGTTTGAGCCGGGCCAGTGCATCGGCCGCGCGGTCAGCCAGATCGTCCAGCGCCTCATCCAGCTCGGCGTCCCCCGGCAGGCCGAGCCCGCGGATTTCCAGATCGCCCGCGAGCTTGCCCTTGCCGTCGATGGCGACAGCAACGACCAGAACGCCCGCCACCGAAGCGTGCCGCCGTTCGCGAATGGCCTCGGAGCCCTCCGGGGTCAGGAGGCCCCCATCCACGAACAGCCGGCCCGACGGCACCTCATCGATGATTTCCGCCAGGCCCGGCGCAAGCCGCAGCAGGTCACCGTTCCGCAGCGCCACGGCCTCGGGCGTCTGCATGTCCTTGGCGAGGTTGCAGTGCTCGATCAGGTGCCGACGCTGACCATGGGTCGGAACCGCGATGCGTGGGCGGGCCCACTGATACATCTGCTTCAGCTCGTCCCGGCACGGGTGACCCGAGACGTGAATGCCCGGGTGATCCCGCTCGGTGTAAAGCCGCACCCCGCGCTCGGCGAGCTTGTCCTGCATTCGGCCGATCGCCAGTTCGTTGCCCGGGATCTGGCGCGACGAGAAGATGCAATGATCGCCCTTGCCCAATGTCAGGTGCGGATGGTCCCCGTCCGCGATCCGGCTCAGCGCGGCGCGCGCCTCGCCCTGGCTGCCGGTGCACAGAAACAGGATCGAGTCGTCAGGGAAGTAGCCGGCCTCGCTCATGTCGATGAAGGGCTCCACGTCCTGCAGGAGGCCGACCGACTTCGCCGCCGCCGTGATCCGGTGCATCGACCGCCCCGCCAGGCAGACGCGACGCCCGCTGGCCTCCGCCGCGCGGACCACGCTGTCGACGCGAGCCACGTTCGACGCGAAACAGCCGACGGCCACCTTGCCTTTCAGCGACGAGATCAGTTCGGTCAGGGCGATCTTCACATCGGCCTCGGACCCCGCCGTGCCGTCCACGAAGACGTTGGTGGAATCGCACACCATCGCCAGGACGCCCTCGTCGCCCAGCTGTCGGATGGTCTCGACGTCGGTCCGCTCACCGATGACCGGGTCCTCGTCGATCTTCCAGTCGCCCGTGTGCAGGACCGTGCCCAGCGGCGTCCGGATCGCCAGCCCGTTCGGCTCGGGTATGGAATGGGTGATGGTGACCATCGTCACCTCGAAGGCCCCGAGATTTATCGTCCCGCCTAGCGGCACCTCGATCAGCTCGACCTCTTCCAGCAGGCCGGCGTCCCGCAACTTCTCGCGGACGAGAAAGGCCGTGAACGGCGTCGCATAGACCGGCGCCTTGATCCGCGGCCACAGCCAGCCCAGCGCCCCTATATGGTCCTCATGCGCATGGGTCAGGACGATGCCGAGAATGTCCTCGCCCTCGAGATAGGTCGGGTCCGGCACGATCACATCGACGCCGGGCGTCGTGGAATCCCCGAAGGTTACGCCCACATCGACGACGATCCACTTCCGATCGTCCGCCGGGCCGAAGCCGTAGGCGTTCAGGTTCATGCCGATCTCGTTGGAGCCCCCGAGCGGCAGGAAGACCAGTTCGTCGCGCGGGTCGGCGCTCATGCGTTCGCTCCGAAGAAGACATCGCCGGCCGAGATCATCCGGACCTCGCCGCTCTCAAGGCGCAGCCTCAGCGCGCCGTCGGCCGCGAGCCCTTCCGCCCATCCGGTGACGGTTTCATGGCCAAGCCGCGCGACGCAGGGGCCGGGAATGCCCGACGCCCGCGCGGTCCAGTCCTCAAGAATGGCCGCCGCCCCGCCGTTGTTCCACTGCGCCAGCCGCGCCTGCATCGAGGCATCGAGCGCCGCCAGCGCCGCTTCCGGGCTCGGCGCCGCGACCTGGTCGCCGGCCAGATGATCGGCCAGGGTCGTCGCCGGACGCTCCACATCGGACGGCGCCCACACCAGATTGAGCCCGACCCCGATCGCGAGCCACAGTCCGCCGCCCGCCGTGCCGGACTCGATCAGCAGTCCTGCCGACTTCTCACCCGCGATCAGGATGTCGTTCGGCCATTTCAGGGTCACAAGCCCCGGCGCCGCGAACCGCTGCATGACGTCGTGGGCGGCTAGGGCCGCGACGAAGCTGACCATCGCGGCCTCGGCCGGCGAGCGGTCCACGCTGATCAGAAGGGTCGCGGCCAGATTACCGGTGTGCCCCGACCACGCCCGCCCGCGGCGGCCTCGTCCGGCGGTCTGATCGCGCGCGGTGATCCAGAGGGGGCCGGTGTCCCCGGCCTCCCCTCGCCTGCGCGCCTCCGCGTTGGTCGAGTCGATCTGGTCGTAGGCCAGGACCGGCCAGGACTGGAAGATCACCCCAGTCCCAGCGACGAGGCCGCCGTGGCTGCGAAGCGGTCCAGGAAGCCGAGGGCGAACAGCACCAGCGGGAAGCTGAAGGCCGCGGCGGCATAGCCCACCCACTGGGCGTCTCGCGGAGCCGGATCGGTCAGGCCCGGCGACGGGTCGAACCAGATCAGCTTGATGATCCGCAGATAGTAGAAGGCCGCCACGACCGAAGCCGCCAGGCCCAGCGCCGCGAAGATCCACAGTCCGCCCTGGATGGCCGCGCCAAAGACGAAGACCTTGGCCCAGAAGCCCGAAAACGGCGGCATGCCCAGAACCGACAGCGACAGGAAGGTGATCACGATCGCCGTCCCCGGCCGGTCGACCTTCAGGCCCGCCAGGTCCGCGATGTTGACGATCGGTCGTCCGTTGCGGCTCAGCGCCAGCAGGCAGGCGAAGAACCCCGTCACATCGATGATGTAGAGCACGCCGAAGGCCAGCATGGCCTTGACGCCCACCGTCGTGCCCGCCGCGATGGCCAGCAGGGCGTAGCCCATGTTGGCGATCGAGGAATAGGCCAGCAGGCGCTGGATGTTCTTCTGCATCAGGCCGCCGAAGGCGCCGATCAGGAAGCTGAGCACCGCGATGGCCAGAACGACCTGACGCCATTGGTCGGCGATCACCTCGAAGCCCGTGCCGAGCGTCCGTGCGATCAAGACCAGCGCCGCCAGCTTCGGCGCCGCCGCGAAGAAGGCCACCGCCGGCGTCGGGGCGCCCTCGTAGACGTCAGGCGTCCACATGTGGAACGGCGCCGCCGAGATCTTGAAGGCGAGACCGCAGAGCAGGAACACCAGACCGAAGATCAGGCCCGTGCCTTCCGAGCCGGCCGCCGCGACCGCGATCTCTTCGAACCGCATTGACCCGGCGAAGCCGTAGATCAGGCTCGCGCCATAGAGCAGCAGGCCGGACGACAGGGCGCCGAGCACGAAGTACTTCAGGCCCGCTTCGGAGCCACGGGCGTCGTCACGGTTGAACGCCGCCATCACATAGAGCGCCAGCGACTGCAGCTCGATGCCGACATAGAGCGAGATGAGGTCGCCCGCCGACGCCATCATGCTCATGCCGGCCGCGGCCAGCAGGATCAGGATCGGGTACTCGAAGCGGCTGTTGTTGGTCCGCTTCATCCAGCCGTGGCCGAGCAAGACGGCTACGGCCGACGACAGATAGATCACCACCTTGGCGAAGACGGCCAGCTGATCATTGACGAAGGCGCCTAGGAAGGCCTCGCCGAGCGGCCCGGTCGCGGATGCAACGGCCGCCGCGATCAGGATCAGCCCGCTGAGCAGCGAGACGGCCGGGCGCGCCTTGTCGCCGCCGTAAGCGCCTACCAGCAGCATGACCATCGCCCCGATGACGACGATCAGTTCAGGAGTGGCGATGGAGAGTGCGTTCGAGATGTCCATGGTCGTCCTAGCCCCCGATGGCCGACTGATAGGCCGCGACCAGTTGGTCGACCGAGGCTTGGGTGAGATCGAAGACGGCCGCCGGATAGACGCCCAGCCACAGGGTGCCGAGGATCAGCGGTGCGAAGATCGCGATCTCCAGCTTGGTCACATCGGCGATGCCGCGCAGCTGGGGATTGGTCACCTCGCCAAAGATCACGCGGCGGTAAAGGGTCAGCGCATAGACCGCCGACAGGATCACGCCCGAGGCCGCGCCGAACGCAGCCCAGGTCGAAACCTGGTAGGTCCCGGTCATGGTCAGGATTTCCCCGACAAAGCCCGAAGTCCCCGGCAGGCCGACGTTGGCCATGGTGAAGAGCATGAAGATGGCCGCATAGCGCGGCATCGGCGTCGCCAGCCCGCCGTAGAAGCTGATCTCGCGCGTGTGCATCCGGTCATAGACCACGCCGACGCAGAGGAAGAGAGCGCCCGAGATCAGGCCATGGCTCAGCATCTGGAACACCGCGCCCTGCACGCCTTCGGCGTTGCCGGCGAAGATGCCCATGGTCACGAAGCCCATATGCGCCACGGACGAATAGGCGATCAGCTTCTTGATGTCGGTCTGACGGAAGGCGACCAGCGAGGTGTAGATCACCGCAATGACCGACAGGGCCAGCACCATCGGGGTGAAGACCTCCGACGCGAGCGGGAACATCGGCAGATTGAAGCGCAGGAAGCCGTAGCCGCCGAGCTTCAGCAGGATGCCCGCCAGGATGACAGAGCCCGCCGTCGGCGCCTGGACGTGGGCGTCCGGCAACCAGGTGTGGACCGGCCACATCGGCATCTTCACCGCGAAGGAGGCGAAGAAGGCCAGCCACAGGAAGGTCTGGGCCATCGGGTCGAAGGCGAACTGGGCCAGCTCCGGGATCGACGTCGTGCCCGCCGTGGCCGCCATGTACAGCATGGCCGCCAGCATCAGGACTGACCCCAGCAGGGTGTAGAGGAAGAACTTGTAGGCCGCGTAGACCCGGTTCGCCCCGCCCCAGATGCCGATGATGAGGAACATCGGAACGAGGCCGCCCTCGAAGAAGATGTAGAACAGGAACAGGTCCAGGGCCGTGAAGACGCCGATGACCAGCGTCTCCAGAACGAGGAAGGCGATCATGTACTCGACCACCCGGTTGGTGATCGGCTTCCAGCTGGCCGCGATGCAGATCGGCATCAGGAAGGCGGTCAGCAGGACGAACAGGATCGAAATCCCGTCCACGCCCATATGATAGGCCGCGCCGGCGAACCACGGCACGAACTCCACGAACTGATAGCCCGGGTTCGACGGGTCGAACTGCATCACAAGCAGAACCGAGACCGCGAGGGTCACGAGCGTGGTGATCAGCGCGATCCAGCGCGCGCCATTGTCCAGCGCGTGCGGCTCCGACGACTTGGCCAGCATGCGCATGCCCAGGATAACCAGCGCACCGACCAGCGGCAGGAAGGTGACGATGCTGAGGATCATCGGCATAGCGTCAGCTCGCCAGGCTGAAGGCGAAGGCGAGCAGGCCGGCCACGCCGAGCAGCATCACGAACGCGTAGTGATAGACATACCCGGACTGCAGCTTCGACAGCCGCCCCCCGGACTTGAGCGACGCCCAGGCGAACCCGTTGGGTCCCAGGCCGTCGATGATTTTCACGTCGCCGATCTTCCAGAAGAAGTCGCCCAGCGCCTTGGCCCCGCGAACGAACGTCGCCTGGTACAGCTCGTCGAAGTACCACTTGTTATACAGGAAGCTGTGCAGCGGCCCTCCCCGGTCGGCCATCCGCCGGGCCATCCCCTCACGCAGGCCATAGACGAACAGCGCCACGGCGGTTCCCGTCAACGTCAAGATCAGCGGCGCCCACTTCACCCAGGTGGGGACATCGTGGCTGTCGTGGACGACGTGGTTATGTTCTCCGACATAGATCGCGCCGCGCCAGAACTCGGCCTCGTGGTGGCCCACGAAGCTGTCGTAGAAGACGTAGCCGGCCGCGACAGCGCCGACCGACAGGATCACCAGCGGCAGCAGCATCACCCACGGGCTCTCGTGCGGTTTCAGTGGGCCATGATGGTGATGATCGTCATGCGCGGACCCCGCATGATCTCCATCGTCTGCCAGCGGCTCCGAGTGGGTCTCGAGCTGCGCCGCCGAAGCATGATCGTCGTGCGCGTGATGATCGTCGTGGTGGGCGTCCTTCCAGACCGGCTTGTTGTGGAAGGTCATCAGGACCAGGCGCCACGAGTAGTAGGCCGTCAGGCCCGCGGCCAGCAGGCCGACGAAGAAGGCGAAATAGCCCACCGCCGAGTGGCCATTGGTCGCCGACGCGAAGGCGCTCTCGATGATCGAGTCCTTGGAATAGAAGCCGGCGAAGCCACCGACGCCCGGGATACCAAGGCCGGTGATGGCGATCGTGCCGATGGTCATCACCGCATAGGTGATCGGCAGGAGCTTCATCAGGCCGCCCATGTTCCGCATGTCCTGCTCGTGGTGCATGCCGTGGATCACCGAACCGGCGCCCAGGAACAGCAGGGCCTTGAAGAAGGCGTGGGTGAACAGGTGGAACATCGCCGCCTGATAGGCGCCGACGCCCGCGGCGAAGAACATGTAGCCGAGCTGCGAACAGGTCGAATAGGCGATGACCCGCTTGATGTCGTTCTGGGCCAGACCGACGGTCGCGGCGAACAGGGCGGTGATCGCGCCGGTGATGGCGATGATCTGGGCCGCGCCCGGCGCGTATTCGTAGATCGGGCTCAGCAGGCAGACCATGTAGACGCCGGCCGTCACCATGGTCGCCGCGTGGATCAGGGCCGAGACCGGGGTCGGGCCCTCCATCGCGTCCGGCAGCCAGGTGTGCAGGAAGAACTGGGCCGACTTGCCCATGGCGCCGATGAACAGCAGGAAGCCCGCCAAGTCGAGCGCCGACCATTCATAGCCGATGAACTCCCAGGTCGTGCCCGCGCGCTCGCCGATCATGGGGAAAAGCTCGGCGAACTCGATGGTCCCGAACTGCCAGAAGACCGTCATGATGCCGAGCGCGAAGCCGAAGTCGCCCACGCGGTTGACCACGAAGGCCTTGATGGC
>CAMLNT010000120.1 GCA_946481425.1 uncultured Brevundimonas sp. | reverse complement strand
GCCGATCGCCCGCGAGCTCTATCGGATCGACACCTGGGCTTCTCAGCTCCGGTACCCCTTCTACGTTCAGACCACCGATGTGGAGTGGCGACGCGCTCACTGGCCGCCCGCGAGAGCACCTGAGCTGTCGTCGCGCGAGGTGGAAGGAGAAGCGCCGCTGCCTCGGCCGGTGTTCACGACGCCTGAGGCGGCGACCGATTGAACCGATCCCATTTGGGTCCTGACCAAGCATCTCGCCTTGAGCCTTCTGTCCGCGTGATCCACTAAGGGTCTCCATCCCCGGAGCCCGTCATGCAGCACGAACAGACCGCCGACCTGCCGTATCTTCGCAAGGTCGTGGGGGCCTCGATGGCGGGGACGGTGGTCGAGTGGTACGAGTTCTTCCTGTACGGGACGGCCGCGACCCTGGTGTTCGGCGAGCTGTTCTTTCCCCAGACCGGCAATCCGCTGGACGGCGTCATCGCCGCCTTCGCGACCTATGCGGTGGGCTTCATCGCGCGGCCGCTGGGCGGGGTGGTGTTCGGGCATATCGGCGACCGGATCGGGCGCAAGAGCCTGCTCCAGTTCAGCCTGATCCTGATCGGGGTTGCGACCTTCCTGATGGGTTGCCTGCCGAGCTTCGCCACGATCGGCTATTGGGCGCCGGCGCTGCTGGTGCTGCTGCGCTTCATTCAGGGCTTCGCGCTCGGCGGCGAATGGGGCGGGGCGATCCTGCTGGTGACCGAGCACAGCCCCAACCGGTCGAGAGCCTTCTGGGGCAGCTTCCCGCAGGCGGCGGTGCCGCTGGGCAACCTCCTGGCCACGGTGGTGATCCTCGTGCTGTCGGCGACCCTGTCCGATCAGGCCTTCATGGAGTGGGGCTGGCGGATCGGCTTCTGGCTGTCGGTCGTGATCATCGCCATCGGCTACTACATCCGCACCCAGGTCTCGGACTCGCCGATCTTCAAGGCCGCGCGCGAGGCGGCCGAGGAGCGGGCGCATGACGGCTACGGGATGAAGGAGGTCTTCCGCCGCAATCCCCGGGGTCTGCTGACCGCCATGGGGCTGAGGTTCGGCGAGAACATCCTCTACTACATGGTGGTCACCTTCTCGATCACCTACCTGCACCACCGCGAGGTCGACACCACGCGGATCCTGGCGCTGCTGTTCCTCGCCCACGTCCTGCATGTGGTGGTGATCCCGCTGATCGGGTGGCTGGCGGACGCAGTGGGACGCCGGCCCGTCTATCTGGCGGGCGCGGCCCTGACCGTGGGCTGGCCGTTTGTCGCCTTTCCGATGTTCGACACGGGCGGGACCGTTGAAATCCTGGGGGCCATCATGCTGGGCCTGGCCGTACACGGCATGATGTACGCGGCCCAGCCGGCGATCATGACCGAGATGTTCCCAACGCGGATGCGCTATTCGGGCGTGTCCCTCGGCTATCAGGTGACGGCCATCCTGGCCGGATCCTGGGCGCCGATGATCGGGGCTTTCCTGCTGAGAGAGTACAACAGCTGGGTTCCGATCGCCTGGTACATCGTGGCCGCCGCCCTCGTCAGCCTGATCGCGGCCCTGGTCATGCGCGAGACCAGGGGGGCGTCCCTGGCCGAGATCGACCGGCTGGACGCCGAGGAGGCCCGGCGGGCCTGAGCGGCCGCTTCGGCTCGTCTTCAGATTTCAGGGATGGCGGAGAGGGTGTCCGCTTGCATCGCGCGGCCGCTGTCCTCGGTCGTAGCAATCTGGCCGCATTTCTTCGTTCTCGGCACGGAACACCGTCGCAGCACATTGATCCCGTCACGCCCAGTCGCAAAGTGGATGATGGGTGTCAGAATGGGTGGTGCCCATGGGCCGCACGGCGAGTGAGCGTTCTCCACTGGCGGTGGAGCGGCTGACGACGCCCGGTATGCATTCCGCAGCCGGCGTTTCCGGATTGGCGCTCCAAGTGCTGCCGACTGGCGGGCTGCTTACGAAGCTGCCTCGGAGACCGGGAGGCGATCTGGGCAGGCCCCTCAAACGGTCCTGATCCAAGCAACCCAAATTTGGAATTGATCGCGCCGAATACGTCCCCAGTCTCACCGGGGCATACGATTGTTCGCCGTTCGAGCGTGGCTGCCTTCAGACGGTCCTTGGCTGGAGACTGAGGGGGCGGCGCGCAAGCTGCGTACCTTTGGAAAGTAGCGAGGACCGTCTGATGAGCCCATTTAGATTTCTTTCCGTTGGCGCCGTCGTAGCTGTCCTCGCCGTCGCTGGCCCAGCTTGGGCGCATGCTCGTCTGGTCAGCTCCAACCCGGCGCGCGACGCGACCGTGAGCAGCCCCTCGACCATCCGGCTGACCTTCAGCGAGCGCGTGGTTCCCGCCTTCTCTCGTTTTGAGGTGGCCAACGCCTCGGGCGCGGAGCAGGTGGTGCGCACGGCCGTTTCGGAAGACGGCCTGACGATCACTGGATCGCCGGCTCGCCCCCTCGCTCCGGGCGCCTACACCGTCACCTGGACGATCGCCTCGTCGGACGGTCACCGGATGACGGGATCATATGGCTTCAGGGTTCGCTAGGCCTTGATCGAACTCGCCGTCATCGTTCTGCGCTGGCTACAGTATGCCGGCGCGGTGGTCCTGTTCGGGGCGGCTCTCTTTCAGCTTTACAATCCCCCGATGGCGGCAGCGCCCAAGCTTCGCCTGATGGTGCTGGGGGCGGCATTGGCGCTTGTTCTCGCAGCCCCAGTGGGCCTCTTCGCTCAGACCGTAGTGATGGCCGGATCGGTCGAGTTGGCGCTTGATCCTGTCGCCCTGGACTTCATAATCCGCCAGACGGCTCTCGGATTGGCGCATGTCGGCCGAACGATCCTGGCCGTTGCCGCGCTCGCGCTGATCCTCTCTCGCCTCCGAGGCCGGTCTCTCTGGGCAACCGTAGCCATCCTGGGACTGGCCATCTGCGCGAGCTTCGCCTGGAGCGGCCACGCCGGAGCCACAACCGGCGCCCTAGGGCCGTTGCATCTCGTGGCGGACTCCCTCCACACAGTCGCGGCGGGAGCCTGGCTGGGCGCCCTGGCTGCCTTCGTCACTGTCGCGGGCCGTCGATCCGATACGATTGAGTTGCACCACGCCTTGGCAGGCTTCGCCAACATCGGGACCGGCGCGGTCGTCATCCTGACAGCAACCGGGCTGGTCAACGCGTTCATCCTCGTCGGGCCGGATAACCTCCTCTCCGCCTTGGGCGGGACCTATGGCCAGCTCCTGGCTCTGAAGATCGGGCTCTTCGCGCTGATGATCGGCTTGGCGGCCTCAAATCGGTTCGTGCTGACGCCGGCCCTTGGCCAGGCGGCCGGGGCGCTCGGCCAGGACGCCCCCCGGGGCCGTCTCCGTCGCAGCCTTGTTCTGGAAACGGCCCTGGGCGTGGCCTTGCTGGCGGTGGTCGCGGTGATGGGCACGCTAGCGCCGCCAGCCGCCCTGTAAATCAGCCGGGCGCGCGGGAAGACCAGTGGATGTGGTGGATGAGCCAGCTATCTCCGTGGCGCACCAGCACCATCGTCTCTGTGGTCAGGCGATCGACGGCGCGGCCATTGTAGGTTCCCGTCGTCCGGCCTTCACTGATGATCCAGGCCACGTCGCCGACCACCGCGCCCGTGCGGCGGGTGACTTCGGCCTCGGTCGCCGAGGCAAAGGCCGCGTCGGCCGGGAGGTGGTGGCCTGCGTATTCTTCGCGCGATCGCTCGGCTCCGCCTTCCTCCAGAATCACCACGTCAGGCGATAGCAAGGCCAGGGCCGCGTCTGTGTTCCCCGCGCCGAGCGCCGTATGGAAGGCGTCCACGACGCCGGCCGCCGGAGCCGCCTCGGCAGGCAAGCCGGCGGTTTGCTCCGCATGCGCGGCGTGGTGGTCTTGGGCCTGGGCGGCGACCGCCGACCCTGACAGCAAGGTAGCGGCGAACACAACAGATCGGATCATCTAGACTTCCTCCCGGCCGCCCGGCGCGGCCCCGAAGCTTATACGCGGCTGGACCAGTGGCCCCTTAGGAGGGAGAGTTTTCGCTGGCGCGTATCGGATATGCGAGAGGCCAGCCATGAAACACGACATTGACGACCTGATACGCGCAGCCTCGGAGCCATCGAGCGAGCCCAGGCTGACGGTCCTCGAGGCCGGTGTCTGGAGCCGCGTTCGGCACAAGCGGGATCGCACAGCCTCTCTGCGTGGTCACGCGAGCGGCTTGGCGTTGGCCGTGACGATCGGCGTCGTCGGCGGGAGCCTGATGTCCAGGTCGGAGCGCCCGACACCTTCCGAGCTCCAAATTCTCACGGTCGAAGCCGCCCTTGAGCCCTTCAGCATCGCGAGCCGCCTCGGATGAAATCCTCCTGGCGCTTCCTCGCGATCACTGCCGGGATCGCAGCCCTGGCCGGCGGCGCGGCCACCTGGGCCAGTGCGAGCTGGTTGCAGAGTAGTCGCTCCGAACCGACCCTACACGCCGCGATCCATGACCAGTTGAACCTCACGTCTGACCAGGAACGGCGCATCGACGCCATCGAGGCGGACTTCGCTGAAGAGAGGGCCGCGCTGGAGGCCGAACTGAGAGCGGCCAATCGTGAGCTGGTGACGGCAATCTCCGCCAACCAGGGCGATACGCCCGAGGTCCAGGCCGCTGTCGATCATTTCCACATCGCCATGGGCGATCTCCAGAAAGCGACCTTGCGCCACATATTCGAGATGCGGGCGGTGCTCACGCCCGAACAGGCCGCCGATTTCGACGCGGCGGTGGTCGAAAGCCTCCAGGCCAGCTCCGGTTGATCGGCGGAAGGTGGAAACGGACACCCTAGAGCGGCGGGCGGCGCGCGGCGACGAACGCGCCTTCACGGCCTTGATGACCGCATCCAAGACGGCCCTATACAGGTTCGTGCGTCGCTATGTCGGCGATGACGACGAGGCGTTCGACCTCGTCCAGGAGGCCTACGCGTCCGCCTGGCTCTCGATCCGCCGCTACGATCCGGAACGGCCCTTCGACACCTGGCTTCGTTCGATCGCAGTCAACAAATGCAGGGATTGGGGGCGGCGTCGTCAGGTCCGCCGCCTGGTTCGGGGCGTCATGGGGCTGGACGCGCCCGAGGCGGCTCAGGTCGGCGACGATACGCCGGGGGCTGAAACCCAGCTGGCGGATCGCCGGCGCCTCGACCAGCTCTCGCGCGCCATCGCTGCTCTGCCGGATGGCTTGAAGAGCCCCTTGCTGCTTTCGACGCTCGAAGGGCGACCCCACGCCGAGATCGGCTCGATCCTGGGGCTCTCAGCCAAGGCGGTGGAGCTCCGCATCGCGCGGGCGCGTCGTAAGCTGTACGAGGCGCTCGGGAGTCACGACGATTGAGGGAAGCGTAGCTTCTCCGCGTATCCTCAAGGCAGACCGCTCAGGATTTCAGATGAACTTCGTGCGACCGGATCGCCGCACCCTTCTCAAGCGCGCCCTCTTGGGCGGCGGACTTCTGGCGGCCCAGGGCCTCATGCCCGCCTGGGCCCAATCCGGCACGCCGGGCGTCGCGGCCGATACCGCTCCGCTGCAAGGGGACGACATCCGGCTGACGGTCGGCCACTCGCCCTTCAGTCTCGGCGGCCGGACGGGCCATGCGGTGACGGTCAACGGTGTCCTCCCAGCGCCTCTCATCCGCCTGCGCGAGGGCCAGATGGCCAGGCTGTCGGTCACCAACACGCTCGACGAGGACACCTCGATCCACTGGCATGGGCTTCTGGTGCCCTTCCAGATGGACGGGGTTCCGGGCATCAGCTTCCCCGGCATCCGCGCCGGCGAGACCTTCGTTTACGAGTTCCCCGTCCGCCAGTCCGGCACTTACTGGTACCACAGTCACTCCAACCTCCAGGAGGCGATGGGCCACTACGGGCCGATCATCATCGATCCGGCCCACGCCGATCCGGTGGCCTATGATCGTGAGCATGTGCTGGTCCTGTCGGACTGGAGCTTCCTGCACCCCCACGAAATCCTGGACCGGCTAAAGAAGAGCCCCGGCTACTTCAATCGCCAACGCACCACTGTCGAAGGGCTGTTGTCGGGCGCCGACAGGATGAGCCTCGAAGAGCGGCGCATGTGGGCCGAGATGCGGATGGACCCGCGCGACATCTCGGACGTAAACGGCTCGACCTACACCTACCTGATCAACGGCCACGGCCCGACCGAGAGCTGGACCGGGCTGTTTCAGCCCGGCGAGCGGGTCAGGCTGCGCATCATCAATGCGTCGGCCATGTCGATCTTCAACTTCCGCATCCCGGGCCTGACGATGACCGTGGTGAACGCGGACGGGATCAACGTCCGGCCCGTGGAGACCGACGAGTTCCAGATTGCCGTGGCCGAGACCTACGATGTGGTCGTTCAGCCCGCAGCCGATGCGGCCTTCGCCATCGTGGCCGAAGCTGTCGATCGCTCGGGCATGGCGGTCGGCATGCTGGCGCCGCGCGCCGGGATGCACGCAGAGGCGCCCCCGCTCCGTGAGGTCCCGAACCTGACCATGGCCGACATGGGCATGGGCGGGATGAGTCACGGATCGATGGGCGGCATGGATCATTCCGCCATGGGACACGACATGGGCGGCGCCGTCCCTCCGATGGGCCACGGTGACATGGCCATGCGCGATCCGGAAAACGCTCCGCCCGATATGGAAGTCGGAGTCGGGGTCGACATGGTGGCGCCCATGCCGGCCAATCGGCTGGCAGAGCGGCCGATCGGGCTGACCGACGTGCCGCATCGGGTGCTGGTCTACACCGACCTCGTCGCTCTCAACGCCAATCCCGACGCCCGGCCGCCGAGCCGAACCATGGAAATCCACCTGACCGGAAACATGGAGCGGTTCATGTGGGGCTTTGACGGCCGCCGGTTCTCCGAGCTGGTCGAGCCGATTCGGTTTGCGCGCAATGAGCGGGTTCGGGTCACCCTGGTGAACGACACCATGATGGCTCATCCGATCCACCTGCACGGCCACTTCTTCGAGCTGGTCACGGGAGCCCCGGCCGACCGCCAGCCGCTCAAGCACACAGTGAATGTCGCGCCGGGTTCGACCGTGAGCTTCGACTTGACCGCCAACGAGCCGGGCGACTGGGCCTTCCACTGCCACATGCTGATGCACATGCACGCCGGCATGTTCA
>CAMLNT010000119.1 GCA_946481425.1 uncultured Brevundimonas sp. | reverse complement strand
AGCGCCCACAGCCCCTTCTCGCGCCACGCCGTCCCGATCAGCGAAACGCCCAGCGGCCCCGGAAAGGCCTCTGGAAACATGGTCAGGACGGTGGCGGTGAACGGCATGGGCGGGCTTCATACTCTTCGCCCCGTCAGGGGAGAAGAGGCAGGATTGCCTTGACCCGAGCTCTCCAGCGTCATCTGGTTCGCGGGTTGCTGGGAGGCGGGTATGCGCGTTCTGATTTTGGCTGCGGCCCTCATCCTGTCTGGCTGCTCGGCCTCCGCCGTCGCCGGGGCGGGACAGACCGGGGCAGAGGTCGTGCGCATCGACCGATCGGGCGACGTTTCCCTCATGGCCGGCAGCATTGAGGAGGGCGCGAGCTATTCCTTCAACGTCTGGTACGAGAACGCTGGCGCGCAGCTTGGCGAGCCCACTGGTGTCGGCTGGTCGATCCGGTTCGGAGATTACTGCCGTGACCGATTCAGTTTCGTGCAGTCTGTTCTCCTCGGGCCGCAAGGTCAGGTCTGGCGCGGATACCGCGTGCCGGTGCCGGCCGGCCCCGTCAGGGCGCAGGACTGGTCCAGCGGTTCTGACGGAGCGGAAGCTTATGGGGGACCCGCCACGCCCGGACTCTTGGAGGCGATGACAGAAGGTGGCCGGTTCACCCTCGCGCTCGAGGACGACGAGGGCCAACGCTGGAACGCTGTCGAGATCGACACCTTGTCCTCAACCGAACGAGAGCGCCTGTATCAATCCTTCATCGCCGCCAATCCGGATCCGGCGGCTGACGCCTCGGACGGGATGCTGGTGGTGGAAGTGCTCCCGCCTGGGCCTTCCGGCCCGCCGCGAGCCTGTCCCTGACAGGACGCCTGTGCCACTGTCCGCGCGGCATTCAGGGAGGACGCCATGATCGGCTATGTGACGCTCGGCACCAATGATCTGGAGCGCGGGGCGGCCTTCTACGACAAGGTCTGCGGGGCGCTCGGCACGGGGCGGATGATGGAGTGGCCCGGCGCCATCGCCTGGGGCAAGCCCGGCGGCGGCGCCGGCATCGGCCTGACCCAGCCCTTCGACAAGAACGCCGCCACCGTCGGCAACGGCGTCATGGTGGCGCTGGAGTGCGACAGCCCGGCCCAGGTGCGCGAGATCTACGACATCGCCCTGTCGAACGGCGGCACGGACGAGGGCCCGCCCGGCCCGCGCGGCGACGGCTTCTACGCCGCCTATTTCCGGGATCCGGACGGCAACAAGCTCAACGCCTTCGTCATGGGCCCGGCGGCGTCGGAGTGACCTGGACGCCCGATCCTGCCTTCGCCGCTTCGTCGCACGTCGTGACCGAACTCGACCTGTGCCAGCTCAGGCTCCAAGACGACGCCCGCTTCCCGTGGCTGATCCTCCTGCCGCGCGTGGACCATGCGACCGAGCTCACCGACCTGCCGCGCAAGGATCGCGGCCGGTTGAACGGCGAGATCGACCGGGCCGCGCTGGCCGTCCGGGCGCTCGGCGAGCATCTGGGACGGCCCGTCGACAAGCTGAACATCGCCGCACTCGGCAATGTCACGGCACAGCTGCACCTGCACGTCATCGGCCGCCGGCGCGACGATCCGCTGTGGCCGGACCCGGTCTGGGGGCGGGGGACGCCCGAGCCGTGGGGTCAGCGCCTGCCTGAGATCATGGACGCCCTGCGCGACCACCTCGGCTGACTGGCGCTTTGACCGTCCGCCCTCTACATCCCGCCTCGACAGGGAGACGACCATGACGACGCGCCGCGCCAACCTCATCGCCGGAGACTGGGTCGAAGGCTCCGACTGGTCCGAGAACCGCAGCCCGTCGGACACCTCGGACGTCATCGCCGCCTTCGCGCAAGGCACCGCCGACAACGTCGACCAGGCGGTTCAGGCCGCCCGCGCGGCGCTTCCGGTCTGGTCCCGCGCCCATCAGGACCGGGGCGACCTGCTGGACCGCGTCGGCGACCGGCTCATGGCCCGCAAGGACGAGCTCGGCGAACTGCTGTCCCGCGAGGAGGGCAAGACGCTCGCGGAGGGCAAGGGCGAGGTCGAACGCGCGGCTCGCGTCTTCAAGTTCTTCGCCGGCGAGGCCCTGCGCGGCGGTGGCGACATCATCCCCGGCGCCCGCCCGACCGTCAGCGTCGAGGCCCGCCGCGAGCCGGTCGGCGTGGTCGGCCTGATCACGCCCTGGAACTTCCCCATCGCCATCCCGGCCTGGAAGGCGGCCCCGGCCCTGGCCTACGGCAATACGGTGGTGATGAAGCCGGCCGATCTGGTCCCGGCCTCGGCCTGGGCGCTGGCCGACATCATCCGCGACTGCGGCGCGCCCGCCGGCGTCTTCAACCTCGTCATGGGCAAGGGCTCGGTCGTGGGCGAGGCGATCCTCAACCATCCGGGTGTCGACGCCGTCTCCTTCACCGGCTCGACGGGCGTGGGCGCCAAGGTGGCCGAGGCCTGCGCGCGCGGCCTCAAGCGGTTCCAGCTCGAGATGGGCGGCAAGAACCCGCTGGTGGTGCTGGCCGACGCCGATCTGGACGCCGCCGTCGAGGCCGCGGCCAATGGGGCCTTCTTCGCCACGGGCCAGCGCTGCACGGCCTCGTCGCGCATCATCGTCGACCGCTCCATCTACGCCACGTTCGTGGAAAAAATGGAGGCCCGCCGCGCGGCCCTCGTCGTCGGTCATGCCCTGGATCCCAGGACCAACATCGGTCCGGCGGTCTCCTCGGCCCAGCTGAATCAGGACCTCGACTACGTCGGCATCGGCAAGGCCGAGGGCGCCCGCCTCGTCGGCGGCGGCGAGCGGCTGACGCTGGATACCGATGGCTACTACATCGCCCCGGCCCTGTTCGCTGACGTCGACAACGCAATGCGCATCGCCCGCGAGGAAATCTTCGGACCGGTCGCCTCGGTCATCCCGGCGGACAATGCGGACCACGCGCTCGAGATCGCCAACGACACCGAGTTCGGCCTGTCGGCCGGCGTCTTCACCCAGTCCCTGAAACAGGCCGAGCGCTTCAAGCGCGAGCTTCAGGCCGGAATGGTGATGGTCAATCTGCCGACCGCCGGTGTCGACCTCAACGCGCCGTTCGGCGGAACCAAGGGCTCATCCTTCGGCCCGCGCGAGCAGGGGCCGTACGCCCGCGATTTCTACACGCGGTTCAAGACGACCTACACCCAGGCGTAGGGACGAGGGCCTGGTGAGCGGTCCTGGGGCTCAGCGACTTCCCGACCCCAAGCCCAAGCCCCTTGTTTCCTAGTTCCGCACATCCTCGGCGGTCTGCTCGACGGCTTCACCGACGGCTTCCACGTCCCGGCCGATGCCGGCGACGGTGTTGCAGCCGGCCACGACGAGGGCCGAGGCGGCGAGAACCAGGGTGACAATCTTGCGCATGGGGGAGCTCCTGAGCGGCGTTAACGGCCAAGCTTAGGTCGCGGCCTCGGTCTCTGGCAACTCCCCGGCGGGTTCGGCTGCCGCCCGGACCAACGCCCTGCAACCGGCGATGAACCGCGCCCGGTCGTCGGCGGTCGGGGCCGGGTAGGGGCCCAGCTGCTGGGCCCCGTACATGGCGGAAATGTCGTCGGTGCGCGCCAGATGGTCCAGGAAGCTGGGATCGATGGCGGCCTCTGCGTGTACGCCCGGCCCGCCGCGCTCCACGTCCGCGACCAGTCCGAAGGCTTCGTCGACCGCGCCCAGCGTCAGCCGCTCCTCGCTGCCGATGACGGTCGCCTCCGCTGCGATGACCTGCAGTCGCGCCGGCTCGGCCAGACAGGCCAGGTGAAACACCTGCCGGTCGCCTTCGCCCAACAGGGTCAGGGCCGCGCCCTGCTCGCCCTCGATCAGCACCCAACGCCGCACGTTCTCGGGCAGGGGCGCGGCAGACGGCTCCGACGGCTCCGTCGCCTGCTCGCACCCGGTCAGGACGAGCGTGGCGGCGAAGGCGAAAGCGAAGACTCGGGTGATGGAACGCAGCAGCATGGCGGCGACGATAACGCGCCGGGACGGACTTCGTTACCAAAAGCTTAACGCCCGGGGAGTTCGGCCGTGCCCTCTCCCCGGAAAGGCGAACGGCTTAACCATCCGGGCCCAGCCGCCCGCTAGCGGGCACGAAAAAAGGCCCCGCCGGGGAGACGGGGCCTTCTCTTCATCGCCGGGACGGTCGGGGGGAAGGGCGTCCAGGCGGTGGTCTTGAAGCTTAGTTGGAAGCGTCTTCAGCGGTCTGGGCGACAGCGTCGCCAGCGGCCGAGACGTCGCGGCCGGCGCCGGCGACAGTGTTGCAGGCGGCCACGGCCAGGGCGGCGGTAGCGGCCAGAAGTACGAAAGCTTTGCGCATGATCGAGATCCTGTTGGTCGTTCGATCAGGAAAATGATCACGGGCTGACTTGGTTCCGCCGCCCGGCCGAGTCCGTGAGCGGGGCCAGCGAAACCTCGGGCGTCGGGAAGGTCAGCCGCGCCAGCACCCCGCCGCTCTCGGCGCGCACGACCTCGGTTTCGCCTCGCAGCTGACGGGCGAAGGCGGTCATGAGAGTGCGGCCGAGACCCTTGGCGGCGTCCTCGTCGGAGACGCCCGGCCCATCGTCCTCGACTTCCAGCACGCTGTTTTCGGCCCCCGCAGTGAACCGGACGTTCAGATGACCGCCGCGGCCGTCGAAGGCGTGCTTCTGGGCGTTGGAGACCGCCTCCACCGCCCACAGGGCCATCGGCGCCAGCTTGTCGGGATCGACAAGCAGCATGTCGGCCTCGACGTGGGTGTCGATAGCCGGACCATGGGTGCTGTCGGCGGCGATGAGCTGGCCGACCAGGTCCTGAAAGAAGCGGCCGACATCAACCTGTTTGAGGGTCTCGGACTGGTAGAGCGAGCGATAGATCAGGGCGAGCGCGGTGATCCGCTGGCGGGTGTCCTTCATCGCCGCCTTGGCCGCCGGGTCCGACAACGACCGCTGCTGCATGTTCAGCAGGCTGGTGATGACCTGCAGGTTGTTCTTCACCCGGTGGTGGATCTCGCGCATCAGCGCGTCCTTTTCCTCCAGGGATTCCGTCAGGGAGGCGTCGCGCGCCTCAATGGCCTGCACCATCTGGTCCATGGCTCTGGCCAATCGCCGGATTTCCGCCGGCGCGCGCTGGGCGTGGACAGGCCGGACATTGTGCCGTCCCCGCGAATGGATGACCGCCACCCGCTCCAGATAGGTCAGCCATCGGATGACGAAGCGCTCGGTCACGACCAGCACGCAGACCAGCGCCACCAGCCAGGTCAGCAGCGGCAGGATGAAGACCGCCAGCGCATTGCCCATGGCCCAGCCGAACAGGCCCTGGCTGGGCGTGGAGGCCGCGACGTAGATGTCCTGGCCCGCGAAAGGCACGGCGGTGAGTGTGCGGCGCTGCCCAGAGGCGACCGTCAGTTCGGTCAGCGGCCGGTTCAGATCGTCGGTGTCGACGCTCGCCGGAAAGTCCGTCGCGTCCGTGGCCGTCAGGACCCGGCCGGACGCGTCGATCAGGGCCACCTCTATATCGCGGTCGGATGTGCCGGGCGCTGCGCGGGGCTGCAGGGCGTCCAGCGCGATGGCGGCGACGAAGGCGCCGTCGAAGCGGCCGAGCGGGCTTTCGGACCGCACGGCCGCCAGCACCGCCGGCTGGTCTGTCACGATCGAGCGGGGGGTAGCGGCCAGCACGACGGCCTCCCCCGATCGAAGCCGGGCGAACCAGGGCTGGGCGGCCAGGTCCTGCCCCGACACCGAATGGCTTGCGCAGACGATGCGACCGGTGGCGCTGACCCGCACCAGGGCCTCGTAGCCCTCCTGGCTTTCAGCCAACTGGCGCAGTCGAGGCACGCAATACAGGCCGACGGATTCCGGCCTCAGCGTCTCCAGCATGATGACCGAGGCGTCCATGCGGGCCTGGGCCGAAGAGGCGCTCTCGCGCGCCGCCCGGATCAGTTCAGCCTCGACCCGAGCCTTCTCAGCGGTGAAGGCTGCGCGCGACTGAACCGCGCTGAGCAGCAGGATCGGCGCGAGCGCGATCGCCAGCGCCGTCGCCAGACGAAATCGAATGCCGTGGACGTTCCCGGCCTTTTTCGCCCGGCGCCAGCGCCGCACGGTCAGCGTGCGCCGGAAAGACGGTCCGCTTCGGCCAGGATGGAGCTCATCGCTTCGCCAGCCGCCCGCCCGTCGGCGTCATAGGCGCCGGTGTCCAGCGTCGCCTGCAGGGCCCGACGGGCCCGGCTGACGCGGCTCTTCACCGTGCCGACGGCGCATCCGCAGATGTCGGCGGCCTCTTCGTAGGCAAAGCCGCCTGCGCCCACGAGCACCAGCGCTTCACGCTGTTCCTCGGGCAGGGACGCGAGCGCCCGGCGAAGCTCATCCAGCGCCAGCGGCGCCGATGGATCGTCGACCGCGACCAGCGTGCGTTCGGCGGCTTCCTGGTCCAGTTGGGACTGGCGCCAGGAGCGGCGCTTTTCGGAATAGAACTGGTTGCGCAGGATCATGAAGGTCCACGCCTTCATGTTGGTGCCGAGCTGGAAGCTGTTTCGCGCGTCCCACGCCTTCATCATGGCGTCCTGGGCCAGGTCGTCAGCGGCGGTGGGGTCGCCGGTCAAGGTTCTCGCGAAAGCACGCAGGTGCGGAATCAACTGCACCAGTTCGCGCTTGAATTGATTGTCCTCGGCCTCGGTGCGGGCGGGGCGTTCCGTGGTCATGAACCCTCCCGACGGTCGTCCGCGCGCTTGAGGATGTCCAGGAATTCGTCAGGGACGGGCTCGTTTACGACCTCGTCGAACATGTGACGCAGGCGCACGCCAATCGCCTGCTGGCGCAGGCGGGCCTCGGCCAGGTCTGGCTCCTGAATATTCACGCGACGTTTCCGGTCGGGATCCGACTTCTCATTCATTTCACTCAGACGCCCCGTCCGAAAGCTGTTGTGGCTGCGGAAACGCGGCCCCTTGGCGCAAGTTCCCGCATGACACGCAATTAATCGACCTCGCGAAGCTTTGCCGTGGGAACTTTCCAATGCCAAGATTGTTTATCGGCCAAGCGGCGCCGTTCCAGCCGCAGTCTGTCGGGGAATAAACAATGAGTCTCGTCGCCAAGCTGGCGCCGCATCTGCCCTACGTTCGCCGTTACGCCCGCGC
>CAMLNT010000118.1 GCA_946481425.1 uncultured Brevundimonas sp. | reverse complement strand
CTGAGCCCGCGCGGCGACTGGCGGGCGCCGTCGGACGCGACCGCGCGGGTGTGGCTGGACGAGCTGGACGCCAACGTTCCGGACTAGAAGGCGATGAACCTGATGAGCGACGACATCACCCGCGACGCCAACGGCAATGTGCTGGCAGACGGCGACAGCGTGACCCTGACCAAGGACCTCAAGGTCAAGGGCTCGGGCGGCGTGACCCTCAAGCGCGGGACCCTGGTCAAGAATATCCGGCTGACCGGGGACGCCGACGAGATCGAGGCCAATGTCGAGAAGGTGCGCGGCCTCGTCCTCAGGACCGAGTTCGTCAAGAAGGCCTAGGGCAGCTCGCCCAGGAATTCCAGGATCGCCCCCTCCGCCGCCGGCTCGTCCAGCATGGGCGCGTGGCCCACGGCGGGGACCTCGACGTAGCGCATGTCGGGGGCCTTCTTGCGCATCTTGGAGGCGATCGGCTCGTCGAGCAGGTCGGAGGTCGCGCCCCGGATCAGCATCGTCGGCCGGTCCTTGGTCAGCTTCTTGAAGACCGGCCAGAGGTCCGGCACCAGCGCCTTCTGGCCGGCGGCGCGGATCGGCACGGCGATGTCGGGATCGTAGTCCAGCACCGGCCCGGCGTCGGTCTCGCGGAAGACCCGGCGGGCGAAGGCGTCCCAGTCCTTCGCCTTGTAGTGCGGCAGGGCGATGGCGTTGTGCTGCTTCACATAGGCCACGGCGTCGGCCCAGGTCGGGGTCACGACGGGCTTGCCGGCGTATTGGGCGATGCGCCCAAGGCCGACCATCGAGACCTCGGGCCCCACATCGTTGAGGATGGCGGCGGCGATCAGCTTGGGCTTGAGCCCCGTCAGGGCCATGGTGATCAGCCCGCCCATCGAGGTGCCGAGGAAGACCGCCTCCTTCAGGCCCAGCTGCTCGAACAGGCAGACGACGTCCTTCGCATAGACATTCGGCTGATAGGTCATCGGATCGGCGGCGCGTTCCGAGCGGCCCCGGCCGCGCACGTCCACGGCGATGACCCGGCGCCCCGCTTCGGCGATACGGCCCGCGATGTGGCCGAAGTCGGCGGAGTTCCGCGTCAGCCCATGGATCGCCACCACCGGCAACCGCGCGGGGCCCGAGGCCGCGGCATAGTCCCTGGCGTACAGCGCCAGGCCGTCGTCCGAGGTGAACCAGCGATGGGCGAAATCGGTCATGGGGAGGCTCCGTCTTCAGCGGGGAATGAATAGCGGGGCTGCCCCCGCGCGGCAAAGACTTACGAGTCTGTAATGTTGCAGGTCGGCCACCGGTCGTTAGGGTGCCTTTCCTTGTTCGTGGAGGGGACCTCGCCCATGTTTCGACGCTCCGGCGCCATCGCTGCTTTTCTGGCCTGTTTCACCATGACCATACCCATGCCCTCCGTCGCCCAGGACGCCGCCGCGACGCCCGAGGCCGGGAGCGACGATCCGTACCTCTGGCTGGAGGAAATCCACGGCGAGCGGGCCATGGAATGGGTCGAGGAACACAATGAGCGGAGCCTCGCCACGCTTCAGGGCGATCCGCGCTACCAGGGCTTCTACGACGAGGCGCTGGCGATCCTTCAGGCGACCGACCGCATCCCGGCGCCGGGCTTCTCGCGCGGCGGCCATATCGACAACTTCTGGCAGGACGCCGACCATGTGCGCGGCATCTGGCGGCGCACGACCATGGACGGCTACCGCTCGCAAGGCGCCGAGTGGGAGACCATCCTGGACTTCGACGCCCTGGCCGAAGCGGAGGGCGAGAACTGGGTCTACAAGGGCGCCAGCTGCCTGATGCCCGAGGAGCGCTACTGCCTCGTCAGCCTGTCGGACGGCGGCCGCGACGCGGTGACCATCCGTGAATACGACTCGGTCGAGCGCCGCTTCGTGGACGGCGGCATCGTCATCCCCGAGGGCAAGACGAGCGTCGACTGGCTGAACCGGGACACCCTGTTCCTCGGCTATGACTACGGCGAGGGCACGATGACGGACTCGGGCTATCCGAACACCGTCCGCGTCTGGACCCGGGGCCAGCCGCTCGATCAGGCGCGCGAGATCTTCCGCGGCGAGACGACCGATGTGTCGAGCTCGGCCTTCACCCTGCGCGATCCGGACGGCGCGGTGCTGGCGACCCTGATCCAGCGCTACCTGACCTTCTACGAGTCCGAAAAGTATCTCGTGAACGCTGACTATTCGACGACGCGCCTGCCGCTGCCGGCGCGCTCGTCGATCCAGGGCACGGTCGCAGGCCGCATGGTCCTGACGCTGGAGCAGGACTGGACCGCCCCGACCGGCGAGACCTTTTCGTCCGGCGACCTGATCGCCTACGACATCGCAGAGCTCACCGCCGATCCGAACACGGCCCGGCCGCAACTCATCCTGCATCCCGGCGAGCGCGACTCGATCGAGGGCGTGACCATGACCCGCAACGAGCTGGTCGTGGCCCTGTACGAAAACGTCCGCGGCTCGGTCTATGTGCTGCGTCCGCAGGACGGCTCGGCGGAATGGTCGCGCACGCGCCTGGACCTGCCCGAGAACGTCTCGGTCGGCCTCGGCTCGGCGTCGAGCGAGAGCGACCAGGTGTTCATCAACGTCTCTGGCTACCTGAACCCGAACTCCCTGTGGCTGGCCGATGCCTCGACCGGCACGGTCGAACAGGTTCGGAGCCTGCCGGCTCGTTTCGACGCCACCGGCATGGTGGTCGAACAGTTCGAGGCCCGGTCGGCCGACGGCACCATGATCCCGTACTTCGTCGTCCATCGCGGCGACATGGCGCTGGATGGCTCCAACCCGACGCTGCTCTACGGCTACGGCGGGTTCCAGAGCTCGCTGCTGCCTGGCTATTCGGGCACGGTCGGCAAGCTGTGGCTCGAGAACGGCGGGGTCTATGTCATCGCCAATACGCGCGGCGGCGGCGAGTTCGGCCCGCGCTGGCACCAGGCGGCGCTCCAGGCCAACCGCCAGCGCGCGCACGAGGACTTCCAGGCCGTGGCGCTGGACCTCATCGCCCGCAACATCACCTCCCAGCCGCATCTCGGCATCATGGGCGGCTCGCAGGGCGGCCTGTTCATGGGCGCGATGCTCACCCAGCGTCCGGACTTGATCAATGCGGCGGTCATCCAGGTGCCGCTGTTCGACATGCTGCGCTACCACCGCCTGCTCGCGGGCGCCTCGTGGATCGCGGAATACGGCAACCCGGATATCACGGAGGAGCGCGCCTGGATCGAGCAGTATTCTCCCTACCAGAACCTGCGCGCCGGCCAGCCCTATCCGGAGGTCTTCATCCATACCTCGACGGCCGACGACCGCGTTCACCCCGGCCACGCCCGCAAGGCCGCCGCGCGGCTGGAGGAGCTGGGCTATCCGGTCCTCTATTTCGAGAACACCGACGGCGGCCACGCGGCCGGGGCCAACCTGCTCCACACCGCCCGCCGGATCGCGCTGGAGTACACCTATCTGTCCCGCCGGCTGATGCCGGCGACCGACGAATAGACCTGTTCAGCGTCCTGTCATGCGGGCCCCGGTATGCGCCGGGGCCCGCCCATTGTCTGGAGTAAGCCCATGCGCGCCCTGGCCCTCGCCCTCTTGATGACCTCGGTCTCGACCGCCGCTCTGGCTCAGGCGGAGCCCGCCACGACGCCGGAACAGATCGCCGAGACGATGGAGCGCCATGTGGGCCACGGGACGCCGTCCGCGACCGGGATGGACGCCCAGCCAGTGCAGATCCCCTCACCAGCCATGCCAGCCGATCTGACGCCCGCAGGCGTCGCCGCCGCCGACCCCTACATCTGGCTGGAGGAGGTCGACGGCGAGCGGGCCATGGCGCGCGTGGCGGAGTTCAACGCGGATGCGCAGGCGACCCTCGACGCCGACCCGCGCTTCGAGCCGTTCCGCCAGGAGGCCTACGCCATCCTGTCGGCGACCGACCGGATCGCCATGCCGCACATGCAGGACGGCATGGTCTTCAACTTCTGGCAGGACGACGAGCACCCGAAGGGGATCTGGCGGCGCGCCACGCCCGACAGCTACGGCTCGGGATCGCCCGCCTGGGAGACGGTCCTCGACATCGACGCCCTGGCCGCCGCCGAGGGCCGCGACTGGGTCTGGAAGGGCGCGACCTGCTACGGGCCGGACGAGCGGCTGTGCCTGGTCGCCCTGTCGGACGGTGGCGGCGATGCGGTGGTGGTCCGGGAGTACGACACCCACACCCGGGCCTTCGTCGAAGGCGGCTTCGACCTTCCGATGGGCAAGCATCGCTATGACTGGCTCGACGCCGACACGCTTCTGGTCGCCACCGACTTCGGCGAGGTGGATGGCCAGCCGTCCCTGACCGAGAGCGGCTATCCCTATATCGTCCGCACCCTGGATCGCGGCCAGACCCTGGCGGAGGCGACGACCGTCTTCTCGGGCCAGCAGGGCGACGGCGGCTATGGCGTCAATCCGTCCGTCTATCGCGGCCCGGACGGCGCGGTCGAGGCGGTGCTGATCAACCGCCCGCTCGATACGTTCCGGTCAGAGACCTACGCCCTGATTGACGGCGCGCCGGTGCGCCTGAACCTGCCGGAGCGGGCTACCGTCTGGGGCACGCAGGGTCGCACCCTGATCTTCTCCATCGAAGAGCCGTGGGGCATCTGGTCCACCCTCACGCACCAGACCGGCGCCCTGCTCGGGATCGACATCGAGCGCCTGGCCGCCGGGCCCGATGACGTCATCATCTCCAATGCGGCCCAGCTGATCTTCCAGCCGGGCGAGCGCCAGTCGATCGAGAACGTCGCCGTCACGCGCGACCGGATCGTCGTCTCGATGTTCGACAATGTCGTCGGGCAGCTTCGCGTCTTCACCAACCGCGGCGAGTTCGGCTGGCCGGAGACAATCATCACTGTGCCGGACAACTCGACCGTGGCTCTGGTCGACGCGGGACGGTCGTCCAACCAGATCTATTATTCGGTCGAGGGCTTCCTGACCCCGACCACCCTGATGACCGCCGACGCCGCCTCGGGCGAGCCGCAGCGCCGCGCCGACCAGAGCCGCACGCTCGACATCGGCCAGGTCGTCGCCTCCATGCCCGCCCGCTTCGACGCCTCGGGCGCGGTCGTCGAACAGTTCGAGGTCGCCTCCTCGGACGGGACGATGATTCCGTACTTCCTCGTCAGGCCGCGTGACATGCCCACGGACGGTTCGACGGGCACGATCCTCTACGGCTACGGCGGCTTCCAGATTTCCAAGCCGGCTGACTACATCCCCGAGATGGGCGCCCTGTGGCTTGAGAACGGCGGGGCCTTCGTCATCGCCAACATCCGGGGCGGCGGCGAGTTCGGCCCGGCCTGGCACCAGGCGGCGCTGCGCGAGAACCGCCAGCGGGCCTTCGACGACTTCTATGCGGTGGCCGAGGACCTGATCCGGCGCGGCGTCACCAGCCCTGAGCACCTGGGCATCTATGGCCGGTCCAACGGCGGGGTCCTGACCTCGGTTGCGGTCACCCAGCGGCCGGACCTGTTCAATGCGGCGGTGATCGAGAGCCCGCTGATCGACATGCTGCGCTATCACGAGATGCCGGCCGGGGCCTCCTGGATCGGCGAGTACGGCGACCCGCGCGTGCCCGCAGACGCCGCCTTCATCGCGGCCTATTCCGGCTACCAGAACGCGCGGCCCGGCGTGGAGGGCTTCCCCCGCGTCTACATCACCACCAACACCCATGACGACCGCGTCCATCCGGGCCATGCGCGCAAGTTCGCCGCCCGGCTGGAGGAGTACGGCTACGACCCGATCTATTTCGAGGACACGGCCGGCGGCCACTCCTACGACGCCGACCCCGCCGCCAACGCGCGGCGCTGGGCCCGGCACTACGTCTATCTCAGCCAGCAGTTGATGGACTGACCAAGAAAAAGGGCCCCGGAGCGATCCGGGGCCCTTTCACTTTGGGAGGCAGGACTGGCTTACGAGGCCGGCCGCGCCATCGGGGTGCGGGCGCGAAGGTTCTGGCGGGCGGCTTCCAGGGCGGCCGCCTGCAGCGGGATCAGGCCGCGGTCGGCGAGGTAGCCGTCAGGGCCGGCGGCGGCGTCGGACAGATACTCTTCAAGGAACTCGGCCAGGCCCGGCGTGGTCTGCAGGTGGCTGATCTTCACATAGAGGAACAGCGAGCGGCTGAGCGGGTAAGAGCCGTCCGCGATGGTGTCGGCGTTGGGCTCCACGCCGTTGATGCGCGCAGGCCGCACCGAGGTCAGGTTCTCTTCCAGGAAGGAATAGCCGAACACGCCGACCGCGCCCGGGGTCCGGGTCAGGGTCTGGACGATGACGTTGTCGTTCTCGCCCATGTCGGTCCAGCGGTTGTCCTCACGCAGGGTGTGGGCCACGGCCTCGAAGCGGTCCTCGTCGGTCTCGGCCAGGGCGGCCACCGACGGGATCAGCTCGGCGCCCGGCGTCATGCCCAGCTCGAGAAAGGCGTCGCGGGTGCCCGAGGTCGGCGGCGGACCATAGACGGCGATGGCCTGCGCCGGCAGGGCCGGGTTGACCTGGTTCCACTGCGTGTTGGCGTTGGCGCCCAGCTGGCCGTTGGCGCCCGGGACCTCGGCGGCGAGCGCCATGTACAGGTCCTGGAGGCGGAAGTTGAAATCGGCGCCGTCGCGGGCCGTGGCGATGACGATGCCGTCCGAGCCGATCTGGATTTCGAGGATCTGGTCGACGCCGTTGGCGACGCAGGTGTCGAACTCCGACTGCTTCATCGGGCGCGAGGCGTTGGCGATGTCCGGGGTGCCCGGGCCGACGCCGGCGCAGAAGGCGTTGATGCCGCCTCCAGTGCCCATCGATTCCACGCGCGGGGCCGGTCCGCCCGAGCGCTGGGCGAAGGTCTCGGCGACCCGGGTCGTGAAGGGGAACACCGTCGAGGAGCCCGCGGCCCAGATGCCTTGAGCGCCCGCGCCGGCGCCCGTGCCGCCCTGAGGCCCGCAGGCCGAAACCATCAACAGCGCGATCGCAGCGGCCGCCAGCTTCTTCATCGTCTCATCCCTTGGCGCCCGATGCGCCTCGGGCCGGTCGATACGACGCGTCAATGACATCCCGCCGAAAGGGCGGCGACAATCATCCGACGACGGAATGACGGTTCAGTGACGCCCCGGCCGGAGCGAC
>CAMLNT010000117.1 GCA_946481425.1 uncultured Brevundimonas sp. | reverse complement strand
TGGCCCCGCCGCCACCCGCCTGCCCAACGACCAGGCGCAGCGCATGGCCGCGCTCGGGACCAATCTGTCGGCCGGCACGCTCGCTCGCGTCTGGCAGCTGCTGATGAAGGCGCATGAGGAGGTCCGGCGTGCGCCCGATCCGGCCGCCGCCGCCGAGATGGCGATCCTGCGGATCTGCTACGCCTCCGACCTGCCGCCGCCGGAGGACATGATCCGCCGGCTCCAGTCGGGCGAGGCTCCGATCGGCGCACCGCCGTCCGGTGGCGGCCGCGTGGCGGGTGGTTCGGGCGGCGCGGTCGCCGTGGCCCCGGCCCGTGCCGCGGCCCCGGCCCAGCCGAACCCCCAGACCTTCGACGAGACCGTCGCCCTGATCGAGCAGAAGCGCGACGTGAAGCTGCTGATGGACGTCCAGCGCTTCGTGAAGCTGGTGTCCTTCCAGCCCGGCCGGATCACCTTCGAGCCCGCGCCGGACTGCCCGCCCGACCTGACGCGGCGGCTGGTGGGCCGCTTGCGCGAATGGACCGGCCGGCCCTGGCTGGTCGCGACAGAGGGAGGCGGGGGCGGGGAGAGCCTCTACGAACGCGAGCGACGGCGCCTCAACGAAGAACGGGCCGCCATCGAAAGCGACCCCTTCGTCCTGGCCGTGCTCGAAACCTTCCCCGGGTCCGAACTGGCCCACATCCGCAAACTGGCCCCGGCGCCGGTCGAGGCTCCGATCCTCGGCGACGTCGAGCCCACCGAAGACGAGTAGACGACCATGAAAGACCTCAACGCCCTGATGCAGCAGGCCCAGGCCATGCAGGCCCGCATGCAGGCCGCCCAGGAAAAGATGGCCAATACCTCCGCCGACGGCTCGTCCGGTGGCGGCCTGGTCAGCGTGACCCTCAAGGGCCCTTCGGCACTAACGGCCCTCACCATCGACCCGTCGCTGCTCGCCGACGGCGACGCCGAAATCCTCGCGGACCTCATCATGGCCGCCCACGCCGACGCCAAGCGCAAGCTGGACGAAGCCAACAACGCCCTCATGCGCGAGGCCGCCGGCCCGATGGCCGGCATGAACATCCCGGGAATGCCGAAGCTTTTCTGAGTTTTGCGGATCCTTGAGGCACCTGATCCAGCAAACCGGCAAGAACGCTTTACAACGCAAAGCACTTTTGTTATACGGTCTCCATCATCGCTGGAGACCGTCATGACCGACGATCAGATCAAGTCCCTCAGGGAAGACATCACCTATATGAAGGCCCTCGCCGACGAGGGCTCGCGCGGACCGCTGCTGGGCGGGTCCATCCTGGTCGCCGCCGGGATCATCTTCGGCGCGGGCTCGCTGATCGAATGGGCCCTTCAGGCCGGAATCATCGCCGGTCGCGGCGGAGTGGCCCACCTCTATGTCTGGGGCGCGACCGGCGTCCTGTTCGCCATCGCCCTGATCACCCTGATCCGTCGGGGCAAGGGCCGGCCGGGCAGCATGTCGCCCTCGAACCGCGCCTTCGCCAACGCCTGGATGGGCGTGGGGCTGGCCATCTTCGCCATGTCGATCGCCCTGACCACCCTGATCTACAAGACCGGCTCGGACCTTCCGGCGGCGGTCTTCCCGTCGCTGATCTTCGCTCTCTACGGGTCTGGCTGGGCCGTGTCTGCGGCCATGTCCGGCCAGAAGTGGCTGTGGTGGCCGGCCATCGGCGGCTGGGTCGCGGCGCCGGTGCTGGCCTGGTTCGTGGGCGATCCGGCCATGTGGCTCGTCTACGCCGCCGGCCTGATCCTGCTGGCGCTGGTCCCGGGCGCCATGCTGATGCGCCAGGAACCCTCGGACGTGGTGTGATCATGGCCGATGATTTCGATATCGATGCGATCGACGAGGTCATCCATGGCCGGGTCCGGCTCGGCATCATGGCCTTCCTGTCGACGGCGGACTCGGCGGAGTTCTCGACCCTAAAGCAGCGGCTGCAGCTGACGGATGGAAACCTGTCTGTCCACCTGAGAAAGCTGGAGGAGGCGGGCTACGTCGAGGTGCTCAAGGCTTTCGTGGGCCGCAAGCCCCAGACCCAGGCGAAGATCACGAAAGCCGGCCGCGCCGCCTTCGCCAAATACCTCCAGGCCATGAGCGCGCTGGTGGACGGGCAGGGCGACGGAACCTAAAGAGCGGGGGTGAGCAACCCCCGCATCCATCCGTTCGAAGGCGTGGAAAACGTCCGCGACTATGGTGACTACGCCACCGCGGCGTCGCGCCGCCTGGCCCCGGGACGCCTGTTCCGGTCCGGCCACTGGGCCAATGCGACGGACGCCGACCTCGACCGGTTCCACGCCCTGGGCGTCGCAACCATCGTCGATCTGAGGCGGGCGGTGGAGCGCGAGCGGCAGCCGTCCAGACGACACGGACAGTGCAACGCCAGGACCATCGTCGCGCCGGCGCGACCCGACGACCTGACCGAGGCGCCCCACGTCCAGTTCCTGAAAAGCCGAGATCTCACGCCCGACGCCAGCCGCGAGTTCATGACCTCGGCCTACCGGCGCATCCCCTACGAGGCGCCGCATCTGGATCTCTTCTCCCAGTACTTTCAGGCCCTGGCGAATGGCGACGGGCCAGTGTTGATCCACTGCGCGGCGGGCAAGGACCGGACGGGCATCCTGGCGGCCCTGACGCACAGGATCGCCGGCGTCCATGCCGACGACATGGTCGAGGACTATCTGATGACCAATGCGGCCGTTCGTCTCGAGGAGCGGGCGCCCGAGATCGCGGAACGTATGACCCGGTGGAGCGGACGGCCCGCCTCGCCCGAGGCCGTGGTCGCCTTCGTCGGAGTGGAGGCCGCCTATCTCGAAGAAGCCTTCGCCGAGATCGACCGCCGGTCAGGGTCGCTCGACGCCTATTTCACCGACGCGCTCGGGCTGGACGCGGCCACACGTGACCGGATCGCGGAAAGGCTCACCACCTGAACCCGTCCGATCCCGTCGAGGCGTTCGCGGCCTTCGGCGACGAACCCTGGGCCGCGCTGCTGCTGTCGGACGGGTCGCCGGGGGCCGGGCGGTCGTTCCTGTTTCGGAAGCCCTCGCGGACGTTAATCCTGCGGCCCGGAGACGCCGTCGAACCGGAGCAGGCGATCCGCGATTTCCTGAACGCGGCTCAGGGGACCGTTCTTGGCCTCGCCGCCTACGAGCTCGGCGGTCGCTTCGAAGGGCTCGACCTCGCGCGTGACGCCGACTGGCCCGACCTGATCCTCGCGGCCTATCCGCAGGTCCAGATCTTCGATCACGGGGCGCGCCCGCCGGCCGCATCGAACGGCATCCAGACTGGCGGTTCCTTCCAGGCAGAAGCGGATCCAGCCGCCTACGAACAGGCGGTCGCCGAGGTGGTGCGCCGCATCGGTGAGGGCGAACTGTTTCAGGCCAATATCGCGCAAGGTTGGCGCGGCGGGCTGGCTGAGAGGCAGGGCCCGTTCGACGCCTTCACGCGCTTGGTCGCGCAGAGCCCGGCGCCGCTCTCGGCCTTCTGGCGCCTCCCGGGCCTGGGGCTCGTCTCCCATTCGCCGGAGCGGTTCCTGTCGGTCGAGGGTCGGCGGGTTCGCACGCGTCCCATCAAGGGCACCCGGCCTCGCGGCGCGACACCGGCCGAAGATGCGGCGCTGGCCGCCGAGCTTGAGGCCAGCGACAAGGACAGGGCCGAAAACCTGATGATCGTGGACCTGATGCGCAACGACCTGGCGCGGGTCTGCGAGCCCGGCTCGGTCGAGGTGACGGCCCTGAACGTGGTCGAGGGCTTCCCGAACGTCTGGCATCTGGTCTCGACGGTTGAGGGCGACCTGGCCGAGGGGCGCGATCTCGCCGACCTGATCGCCGCCGCCTTCCCACCCGGTTCGATCACCGGCGCCCCCAAGCATCAAGCGATGCGGGTGATCGCCGAACTGGAGCCTGGGCCGCGCGGGCCGTGGTGCGGGTCGCTGTTCCGGATCGATCCGGACGGGACGATGGATTCGTCGGTCCTGATCCGGACGGCGGCCTTTGTCGAAAGCCCGGACGGCTGGCGCTGGCGCGCCCTCGCCGGCGCGGGCATCACCGCCGACAGCGATCCGGTCTCCGAGCGACTGGAGACAGAGGCGAAGATCTCAGGCCTGCGTCAGGCGCTGGGTGCGCCCTCGGGCGAGACCACATAGGTCCGCGAGCAGAACTCGCAGGTCACGTGGACCATGCCGTCCGGCTCGACCATCTCGGCGACCGCTTCCTTGTCGAACGACCGCAGCATGCCTTCGACGCGCTCCTGAGAGCAGCGGCATTGGGCACGCAACGGCTTGCCGGGCAACAGGCGCACGCCGTCCTCGTGGAACAGGCGGAACATCAGGGCCTCGGCCGACAGTTTCGGGTCGGTGAGCTCGTCTTCGCCGAGCGTGTTGACGATGGCGCGGGCGTGATCCCAGGCCTCCTCGGTCGAGCCGCGGGCGTCGTCGGCCGCGATCAGCTGGACCATCAGGCCGCCCGCGCGCCACCTCCCGTCGATCTGGGTGACGCCCAGCACCACCCGCGTGGGCAGCTGTTCGGACTGGGCGAAATAGGTTTCGGCGCACAGGGCGAGGGTTTCGCCCTCAATCGGCGCCGTGCCCTGGCTGCGGCCGAGGTCCTCGCCCCGATCGACGGTCATGACAAAGGCGCCCTGGCCCAGCAAGGTCTGGGCGCCCGGCCGCACGAACCCCTTGGAGACCTCCGCCACCCGGTCCGCGTCGAACTTGCAGTAGCCGCGCAGGCTGCCGGACGTGTCGTAGTCAACGACGACGTAGCTGACCGGGCCGTCACCCTGCGCCTGGACGATCAGGCGGCCTTCGAATTTCAGCGAGGCGCCGACCAGCGAGGCCAGGGCAATGGCCTCGCCCAGCAGATTGGCCACCGGCTCGGGATAGGCGTGCCGGCTCAGGATGTCGTCGGCGGCGTCGCCCAGGCGTACCAGCCGGCCCACGACCGGACGGTCGGGCAGCAGGAATTGGGCGGTCATGTCATCGTTCGGAAAAGTCATCGCGCCCAGATAGGGGTTCGCCGTGACCAAGTTAAGGTCTTGCGCCGGTCCTTCATCGACCGTCACCCTCGGGACCGGCCCGAGGGTGACGGTGCTGCTGACGCTGTTATAGGAACCTGCGCCTTACCTTGGCCGTTTCACACGCCTTCCCGGAGATTGCATGAGCCGCCCGCGCCTCAAGCCCCTCGACCGCCAGACGCTCGTCATTACCGGCGCCACCTCCGGCATCGGCCTGGCGACCGCCCGCCGCGCCGCCGAGCGCGGAGCCCGCGTGTTCCTGATCGCGCGCGGCGAGAAGGACCTGCGCGAGCTGTGTGAGGAGCTTCAGTCCCGCGGCGCGCGGTGCGCCTATGCGGTCGCCGACGTCGCCGACCCCGAGGCGCTCTCTCTGGCCGCTGAGAAGTGCGAGCGCCTGTTCGGCGGCTTCGACACCTGGGTGAACAACGCCGGCGTCTCGATCTATGGCCCGATCCGCGACACGAAGGCCGAGGACCATCGCCGCCTGTTCGAGACCAACTACTGGGGCGTGGTGAACGGCTCTCTGCTGGCCGCCGAGCGCCTGAAGGACCGCGAAGGCGGCGGGACGATCATCACGGTGGGCTCGGTCCTGGGTGACGCGCCCCTGCCGGTGCAGGGCGTCTATTCCGCCTCCAAGCACGCGGTCCGCGGCTTCACCAATGCGCTGCGGATGGAGCTGATCCGCGAAGACGCGCCCGTGCTCCTGACCCTGGTCAAGCCGGCCGCGATCGACACGCCCTACAAGGACCACGCCCTGAACCTGACGGGGCGGGCCATGAAGAACCCCGGGCCGGTCTATGCCGCCCATGTCGTGGCCGATGTCATCCTGCACTGCGCCGCCCATCCGGTTCGCGAGATCACGGTCGGCGGGGGCGGGCGGCTGATGGCGGCGTTCCACCACCTGATCCCGGGCGTCGCAGAGCCCCTGTTCGCGGCTCTGTCGCCGGTCATGCACCGGGACTTCGGCGCGGATCATCGCGCGACCGAAGACGGTCTCTGGGATCCAACCGAGGATGGATTGATGGAAGAAGCTCGTTACCCCTTCGTGCGCCGGTCCAGCCTGCTGGCCCAGGCGCGGATGCATCCCAAGGCGACCGCCGGCGGCGTACTCGGCCTGTTTCTGCTTTTGGCCGGGGCGGTTGCCGTCCAGCGCCTGATCGGGCGCGAGGCGCAGGATGCGACCGGACTGCGCCGCTGGCGCGCGCGCTTCGAGGACTGGCGCGACGGCGTGGGCGGTCGCGTCCGTGATCTGGACCTCGGCGGACGCCTGCGCGACCTCGACCTCGCGGGCCGTATCCGGGATCTGGACGTGCCCGGCCGGGTCCGCGACCTCGACATTCCCGGCCGCTCGCGTCCCGTCGCCGACCGGGCGGTGCGTTACGCCAAGAGCCATGCCCTGGAAGGCGCCGGAACCCTGGCGGCGCTCGCGGCCATCGCGGGTGTGGTGGCCGTGGCCATGCTGGACAACCGCGACGCCTGACGGCGCTTGCCGCACCTGCGAAGACAGTCCAGCTTGGCGGGATGCGGAACCTCCCCGTCCTGCTCATCGACTTTGATTCGACCCTGGTCGGCTTCGAGACCCTCGAGGCCCTGGCCGAGGCCGCGCTCGAAGGCCATCCGGACGCCGAGGGCCGCCGCGCCGACATCATCCGCCTGACCGATGAAGCGATGGAGGGCCGTCTCGACTTTCACGAGGCCCTGGTCCGCCGCCTGTCGCTGGTGGAAGCCGACCGCAGCCATGTCCTGACGGTCGCGAGCCGCGCGGTCGCGGCGCTGTCGCCGTCTGTCGCGCGCAACCTGGAGGCCCTGCGCCGTCACGCGAACCGGATCTATATCGTCTCCGCCGGTTTCAAGGACATCATCGCGCCGGTGGCCGAGGCCATGGGGCTGGACCCGTCCCACATCCTCGCCAACGACCTGACCTATGACGCCGACGGCCGGGTCACCGGCGTCGATACCGGGAACTCGCTGGCCTTCGAGGACGGCAAGCTGGCGGCAGTCCAGGCCCTGAACCTGTCCGGCCCCGTCGTCATGATCGGCGACGGCTGGGGCGACTGGCGGGTGCGCGAGGCCGGGCTCGCGGATCGCTTCTGGGCCTTCACCGAAATCGTCG
>CAMLNT010000116.1 GCA_946481425.1 uncultured Brevundimonas sp. | reverse complement strand
GACCGGCGGCTTCGGGGGCCGTGCTCGCGCCAAAGCGAGCGTCGAACTCCTCCGGCGAGCGATAGGTCGTCATGGCCAGTTCACGTGCGAGGGCGATGGCCTCGGCCTCTCGGCCGGCGTCGAGGCCGAACTGGAGCAGTCGGCGCTGGACGCCGCGCCAGGCTGTGGCGGCGGGGTGAGCGCGGTGGGCGGCGGAGATGACGACCAGGCGGCCGATGCGCTCCGGGAACATTTCGGCGAAGGCCAGACCCACGCAGCCGCCGTAGGAGGCGCCGACGAAGGCGTCGACGACCGGCTCGCCGAGATCGTCGAGGACGATGGCCAGCAGGCGGGCCTGGTCGGCGGTCGTGATGGTGAGGATTTCGCCGACGTCCGTCTCGGGCAGCCAGTCGAAGGCGAGCAGGCGATGGCGCGCGGTGTCGATCGGGGCGCCGTCGCCGATGGCCCAGCCCCACCAGCCGGGCGCAGCCGGGGTGTCGGCGGCCTTGCGTCCGGCCGAGATGCCGCCGGCAGCGACGATCAGGGAGCCGGTCTGCGGTCCGGTGAGGCGAGCGCGAACGATGCCCGACAGCGGCTGGCCGGAGGCGAGCTTGAAGCCGCCAGGGATCGCGACGACGCGTTCCTGGCTCTTGGGGGTGCAGGGGGAAAACAGGTCGCTCATGGTCCGCTCGGTCTCCGCTCATCGAAGACCCCGGACGGTTGAGAAGACCCGTGAAGGCACAGGAGCGCACGCGGGCGCTCGTCCCTTCACTCATCTCTCGCGGCTCTGGAACAGAACCCCGCAGGAGTTGGCACCATCGCCGGGACTGGGTGGTCCTGGCAGGTTGCCCCGGCTTCAAAGGGCCTATCCCTCAGCCGGTCTTGATGAGTGAGCTAAGGCTGGCGGAAATCCAGCGGAGCCGTCAAGCGGAAATTATTTTCCAGTTTGATCCGTGGCTTGACCCGGCGCAGGTGCCGGAGCGCCGCCCGGAGCCGTCGCCGACACCGGGACCTCAAGGGCGATCTGCGAGCCCGAGGCGAACGTCAGGGCCATGGGCACCAGGTCGCCCTCGACGAGCGGGACGGTCACGCCCGTGAGCATGATGTGATCGCCGCCGGGCGCCAAGGCGACGGGCTGGCCTGCCGGGAGATCGAGGCCGTCCGGCATCTCGCTCATCGACATGACCCCGCCCTCGGTCGAGACGGCGTGGATCTGGCTCTGGGCCGCGCGGGGCGAGATGACCGCCACCAGCCGGTCGCCGGTCGCGGACGTCAGGGTGATGTAGCAGGCCGTCACGTTGCGCCCGTTCGGCGTCGGCCGGCACCAGGGCCCGGTGGCCTCGACGGCGGCTACGGTTTCGCCGTCAATGGTCGTCTCGCTGGAGGCGGTCGTGCGCGGCTCCCCCTGGCAGGCGGCGAGGAGGAGGGGGACAGCGAGCAGGGCAAGACGGCGCATGGCGATTCCCTAGGGCTGGTTGCCGGTCGACGGTGGCGTTGCGGCGCGGGTACGGCGCGTGCGGATGTAGGCGAACAGCCTGAGCCCGATCAGCACCATCACCGCCAGCGTGATGCCGACCGCCTGGGCTGTCGTCAGGCCTGAGACCTGCATCCGGCCAAGCAGGAGGGCGACCACCGTCGCGGCCATCAGGACCAGGGCGGCCCCGTACAGCCAGACCAGGATGGCGCTGAAATCGCGGCGCATCACCACCACTTTTCGGGACGGGCGGTGAAGCCGGCGGACTGCTCCAGAACGTCCGCGACCTGGAACACCGTGGCTTCATCAAGCGCCTTGCCGATGACCTGGAGGCCCAGCGGCAGGCCGCCGCTGTCGAGGCCGGCCGGGACCGAAATCCCGGGCAATCCCGCGAGGTTGGCCGTGACGGTGAAGACGTCGTTCAGATACATTGTCACCGGGTCGATCTGCTTGTCGCCGAGCGCGAACGCGGCCGACGGTGTGGACGGCGTCAGGATGGCGTCCACCTTGTCCCAGACGTTGTCGAAGTCCTCGGCGATGCGGCGGCGGACCTTCAGCGCCCGGACGTAATAGGCGTCATAGAAGCCGGCCGACAGGACGTAGGCGCCGATGGTCAGGCGGCGCTGGACCTCCTTGCCGAAGCCCTCGGCGCGGCTGGTCTCGTAGAGGTCCGCGAGGCTGGAAGCCTTCTCCGCGCGGTGGCCGAAGCGCATGCCGTCGTAGCGGGCCAGGTTCGAGGAAGCCTCAGCCGGGGCCACGATGTAATAGGTCGGCAGGGCGTATTTGGTGTGGGGCAGGGAGATCTCGACGATCTCGGCGCCGGCCGCCTTCAGCCAGGCCACGCCCTGGTCCCACAGGGCCTGGATCTCGGCGGGCATGCCGTCGACGACGTATTCCTTCGGCACGCCGATGCGCAGGCCCTTCACGCCCTTGCCAAGGCTGGCGGTCCAATCCGGCGTCTCCACGTCGAGGCTGGTCGAATCCTTGGGATCGAACGAGCACATGGAGCGCAGCAGGATGGCGGCATCCTCGACCGTCTTGGTGATCGGGCCGGCCTGATCCAGCGAGGAGGCGAAGGCGACCATACCGAAGCGGCTGGCGCGGCCGTAGGTCGGCTTGATACCGACCGTGCCGGTGAAGGCCGCCGGCTGCCGGATGGATCCGCCCGTGTCCGAGGCGGTGGCGGCCAGGCAGAGATCGCCCGCAACTGCCGCAGCCGAGCCGCCGGAGCTGCCGCCCGGGGTAAGGTCGGCGTTGGAAGATTTTGACTTCCATGGATTCTTGACCGGACCATAGGCCGAGGTCTCGTTGGATGAGCCCATGGCGAACTCGTCCATGTTCAGCTTGCCCAGCATCACCGCGCCGTCGGCCCAGAGATTGGCCGTGACGGTCGATTCATAGGGCGGGACAAAGCCGCGCAGCATGTTGGAGCCGGCGGTGGTCTGGACGCCGTCGGTGCAGAACAGGTCCTTGATGCCGAGCGGAGCGCCTTCCAGCGCGCCGCCTTCGCCCTTCGCCAGCCTGGCGTCGGACGCCTTGGCCATATCCAGCGCCTTGTCCGAGGTCTGGACAACGTAGGCGTTCAGGGTCGGGTTGGCGGCGTCGATGCTGGTGATGAAGGCGCGCGTGATTTCCTCGGATGAGAAGTCGCGGGCCTTGAGGCCGTCGACCGCGGCCTTGAGGGTGAGTTTGGTCAGGTCCGTCATGGGTTTACTCGACGACCTTCGGAACGACGAAGAAGCCGTCGGCCGACTTCGGGGCATTGGACAGGACGTCGGCGACCTTGTCGCCGTCGGTCACTTCATCGTCGCGCAGGCGCAGCGGCTGGGAGACGTTGGAGGTCATGGGCTCGACGCCGTCGATGTCGACCTCGTCCAGCTGCTCGATCCACTTGAGGATGCCGTTCAGTTCCTGGGCGAGGGGCTCCAGGCGGTCTTCAGGGGTCTTGATGCGGGCGAGGTGCGCGACCTTGCGCACCGTCTCGGCGTCGACGGCCATTCGGCCCTCCGGTAGCGACAGTGGAAGCGGCGGGCTTAGCCGCGCGGGCCCGGATTCACAAGCTTACTGGGCGTCCGCGACCGAGACGGTCTCCGGCGCGCCCTCGGCGGGCGGGGTCCAGGTCACGATCAGGCGGCGGACGCGGCTGCCGATCTCGTCGGTGGCGGGGTCCAGGTAGCTTTCGGTCACTTCCAGATCGACTCGTCCTCGCGCCGCGGCGAGCACGCGGTAATCGAGGAAGTCGCCGATGCGGAAGGTTCTCCAGCCGTCAGCGACGCTGCCGAAGAAGGCGATGTGAGTATAGAGGCCGTTCATGGCCGGGTCGCCGCCGGCTGTCCCGAACAGCTTGACCGTCGTCCCGTCGCCCTGGTGGTCGAGGTAGTCGACCCGAACGACCGCGGCCGACCATTGCAGGAACTCGTCCTCGTCGGCCGGCAGGGCCTGCGCTGGGCCCGAGGGCGTCAGGACCGGGGTGCGGGAGACCTCGTCGGCGCGGTTCTCGGCCTCGTCCATCCGGACGCGGCGGTCTTCGGCCCCGGCGTCGCAGCCGGTCAGAAGCAGCAGGGCGGACACGAACAGGGCGGGCTTCATGCAGGCCTCCGGTCTCAAGCTTGACCACAATGCGCTTTGACATCGGGGTGCGCCAGTCCTACCGCGCGAGCATGACGGTTTTGACCCTGCAGGAACTCAGCGAGCAGACCCCGGCGGGGACGCCGTGGCTGGGCCTCGACCTGGGAGAGAAGACCATCGGAGTCGCGGCGTCGGACGCAACCCGCATGATCGCTAGTCCGCTGGAGGTCATCCGCAAGACGAAGTTCACCGAGGACGCCAATCGTCTGTTCAAGCTTATGGATCAGAGGAAGGCGTCCGGGCTGGTCATCGGCCTGCCGTTGAACATGGATGGGACCGAGGGGCCACGGGCCCAGTCCTGCCGGGCCTTCGCACGCAATCTCGAGCGGATCCGGCCGGTCATGGTGGCCTTCCAGGACGAGCGCCTTTCGACCACGGCCGTCGAACGGTTTCTGATCGAGGACCTCGATCTGACCCGGAAGCGCCGGGCCGAGGTCGTGGACCGCAACGCGGCGGCCTTTATCCTTCAAGGGGCGCTGGACCGCCTCGGCTGGACCGGTTGATGGGCGCGTTGCTGGTCGGCGTGCTGCCGGTCTTCGTTCTGATCGCGCTCGGGTACGGTTTGCGCAAATCGGATTTCCTGCCCGACGCGACCTGGCGGCCGATCGAGAAGCTGACGGTCAACATCCTCTATCCGGCGTTCCTGGTGCCGGCTGTTTGGAACGCGGACCTGGCGGGCGCGAGCGCCAGCGCGGCGGCCGTCAGCGCGGTGCTGGCGGTGCTGATCGTGGCGGCGGCGACGTTTGCGGCCAAGCCCTTCCTGTCGGTCGACGGGCCGGGCTTCACCAGCGTGCTCCAGGGCACGATCCGCTGGAACAGCTTCGTCTTCATTCCGGTGATCCAGAGCGTGTTCGGCGAGGCCGGGCTGGGCCTGGCGGCAGTGATGATCGCGGCCATCATTCCGGTGACCAACACCCTGTGCGTCGTGGCCCTGGCCAAGTGGGGCGAGGGGCAGGCGGGGCTGAGCCCGCTGGCCGTGACGCGGGCCATCCTCACCAACCCGATTCTGGTGGCCTGTATCGTCGGCCTGATTCTGAATGTAACGGGCGCGCCGCCCGTGCCGGGGATCACGGACCTGCTGGCCCTCCTGGGCGCGGCCTCCCTGCCGCTCGGCCTGATCGTGGCGGGCGCAGGCCTCAGCTTCGCTGCCGTCGCGCGCCGGCGTTGGACGGTGGCGGGCGTGACCTTCGTCAAGCTGATCCTGATGCCGCCGCTGATGTGGGGGCTATGCCGCCTGCTCGGCGGCGACGAGACGGCCCAGGCCATCGCCCTTCTATGCGGCGCCGCGCCGGGGGCGGCAGCGAGCTATCTGCTGGCGCGTCAGATGGGCGGCGATGCGCCGCTCATGGCGGGTATCGTGGCGGCGACAACCGTCGGGAGTGCGGTGACGATCCCGGTGCTGCTGGCGGTGTTTCACCTGGCTTGAGGTCAGGCTGGCCCTGTGACCACCGGCAGGTCATCGCGCCCGCCCCATTCTGCCCACGACCCGTCGTAGACCGCGACGGTCTGGTTCCCGCAGCGCGCGGCCGCGAGGGCCAGGATGGCGGCGGTGAGGCCGGAGCCGCAGGTGGTGGTGATCTCGCCGGTGAGGTCGACGCCGGCCTCCTCGAAGGCAGCCGCGAGGTCGCCGTTAGCTTTCAGCGTGCCGTCGGCAGCGATCACCTCGGGGAAGGGCAGGTTGCCGGAGCCGGGGACGTGGCCGCCGCGCAGGCCGGCGCGAGGCTCGGGCGTCTCGCCGGTGAAGCGGCCGGCGGGACGGGCGTCGAGGAGCTGGCGGCCGGATTCGATGTCCGGGAGGATCTGGTCGGCGACGCGGACGAGCTCAGGACGGAAGACGGGGACGAAGACGGCGTCCTCGGCGGGTCTGGCGGGGCCCTTCTCGACGGGACGTTCCTCGCCGAGCCATTTGGGGAAGCCCCCGTCCAGCACCCGGATGCGTTCATGGCCGAAGGTTCGGAAGGTCCACCAGACGCGCGGAGCCGAGCGGACGCCGATCTGGTCATAGACGACGATCTCGTCGTCCGAGCCGATGCCCAGGGCCGAGACCGCCTCTGCGAAGGCTTCGGGCGTCGGCAGCATGTGGGGCAGGGGGCTTTCAGTATCGGCGATCCGGTCGATGTCGAAGAATACCGCTCCGGGGATGTGGCAGGCCTCGAACGGGTCGAGCGCATCCGAGCCGTCCAGATGCCAGGTGGCGTCGATCACCTTCAGTCCGGGCTCGCCCAGCCGAAGGGCCAGAGCCTCGGTCGTGATCAGGGGATCGAGCATACGCGAGCCTCTCGTTACTGAACGCCTTGCCAATCAACGCGCGACGGACGACATAGCGCCCAATGGTCACCCTGATCGACAATCTGGCGGCGCGGCCGCAGCTCCGCCACCCGGAGAAGCAGAACCGTCCCGAGGCGCCGGTGCTGCGCAAGCCGGACTGGCTGCGGGTCAAGGCGCCGGGCTCGGGGCAGTACAACGCCACCAAGGCGATCGTGAAGGAAAAGGGGCTTCATACGGTCTGCGAAGAGGCCGCCTGCCCGAACATCGGCGAGTGCTGGAGCCAGAAGCACGCCACCCTGATGATCATGGGCGACACCTGCACGCGGGCCTGCGCCTTCTGCAACGTCAAGACCGGCCTGCCGCAGCCTCTGGACCCCGAAGAGCCATACAAGGTTGGGCTGGCGGTCCAGCAGATGGGCCTGAACCACGTCGTCATCACCTCGGTGGACCGGGACGATGTCGTGGACGGCGGCGCGGCGCACTTCGCCGAGGTCGTGCGCCAGATCCGCCTGCAGGCGCCCAGCACCACGATCGAAATCCTCACGCCCGACTTCCTGAGGAAGGATGGCGCGGCGGAGGTGATGATCGACGCCAAGCCCGACGTCTTCAACCACAACCTGGAGACAGTGCCGCGGCTGTATCTGAAGATCCGGCCCGGCGCGCGGTACTTCCATTCGCTGCGCCTGCTGCAGATGGTCAAGGAGCGCGACCCCAACCAGTTCACCAAGTCCGGCGTCATGGTCGGTCTGGGCGAGACCAAGGAAGAGGTCATGCAGGTGATGGACGACATGCGCTC
>CAMLNT010000115.1 GCA_946481425.1 uncultured Brevundimonas sp. | reverse complement strand
CGATGGCGGTCTTCACCAGCGGGCTTTCGGCGATCGACTTGGCGATCTTGCGGGCGCTGGCCGGGCTGGCGGCCCCGGTCACCTGCACCTTGACGAACTTCCTTGCGCCCTCGCCGTCGCGGACCAGCTGGTGCGCGAGGTCCATCAGGACTGTCTCCAGCTTGGCCGAGAAGTCGGCCAGGCGCCGGTCCCCGATCCTCCCGATGCGCGGAGCGCCCGACTGGCCGGTGGCGAACAGCAGGCAGGTATCGTTGGTCGAGGTGTCGCCGTCGACCGTCACCGCATTGAAGGTCGAGCGCACATGCACGCTCAGCATGGACCGCAGCACGCCCGGCGACAGGGCCGCATCGGTGAAGATGAAGCCCAGCATGGTCGCCATGTCCGGCGCGATCATGCCAGAGCCCTTCGCGACCCCGGCGATCCGGACCTTGACCCCCTCGATCTCGGCCTCGGCATAGGCGCCCTTCGGGAATGTATCGGTGGTCATGATGGCCTTGGCCACGTTGTCCCAGCCGCCCTCGGCGAAGCCCCTGTCGATCTCGGGCAGACGCGCCGCGATCTTCTTGTCGTCCAGCACCACCCCGATCACGCCGGTGGAGGCCAGCATCACATCGCGCTGGCGGCAGTCGATCCGCTTGGCGACCTCCGAGGCCGTGCGCCGCGCGGCGTCCGCTCCCGGCCGGCCCGTGAAGGCGTTGGCGCAGCCGGCGTTGACCACCAGCGCCCGGACATCCTCGCCGCCAGTCATCTCCAGATGCTTCTTGCACCAGTCGACCGGCGCCGAGCCGATCGAATGGCGGGTGAAGACGCCGGCCGCCGTCGTGCCTTCCGGCATGCGGAACACCACCAGATCGGGCCGCTCGTGCTTGTAGAAGCCGGCCCGCGCGATCGCCGCCTCGACGCCGCGAACAGCCTTCATCCTGGGGAATGGCACGGCCAGCGGGGACACGGCCAGCCCCGGCTTGCCCGGCGCGACCGGCTCGGACGGCTCGGACGCCTTGGATTTCGCTTCCGGCTTGGCCGCCTTCTTCAGGGCCGAGGCCAGGGGGTCGAGCGCGCGCTCGATGCTGTGGCCGACCGCCTCGACACTGTCGCGCACGCCGCCGGGCCGCCGGGAGGACTTTGGCGGCATGCTCATTGGGCGGCGTCCGGTTGCGCGGGCCGGGCCGGGGCCGGACGCGCCGGCGCGGAGGCCGGCTCTTCCGGGGCGCCAGGCACGGCCATGGCGTCATTCTCGAGCAGGATCTCGATCTCGGCGCGGCCTCGCAGCCGCTCCAGCAACTGCCGCACCTGGTCATAGGTCAGGAAGCGCAGGATCTGCGGCCGCGCCTGTTCCAAGGTCAGCGGCTGTTCCTGTCGGCGGTCCTCGACGCGCAGGATGGCCCAGCCGCCCTCGGCCTGGAACGGACCGACCGTGTCGCCCGCCCGGGCGTCGGTCAGGGCCCGACCGAAGGCCGGCGGCATGGTGTCGGCGGTGAAATAGTCCAGGTCGCCGCCATTGAAGCGCGTCGACTCGTCGATCGACCGTTCCGCCGCCAGGGCCTCGAACGAAGCGCCGTTGGCCAGCAGGGTCATGACCGCGTCGGCCTCCTCGCGGCTGCGCACCAGGATCATGCGAGCCCTGAACTCCTCGGACTGCTCGGTCAGGCGGCGCTGCTCCTGATAGAGCTCCTCGACCGCGCGCTCGGAAATGGCGTCGTCCACGACCGTCTCGACCAGCATGTCGCCCAGGATGCGCTTCCTCGCCGCCTCCAGGCGCTGTCGGGCCAAGGGGCTGTCGTCCAGGCCGCGCCGTTCGGCTTCGAGCGCCAGCAGTTCCTGATCGATCACCTCATCCAGCACGCGCCGGAACAGGGGTGCGGACGGGTCAAGCGGCTCACCTTCGCCGATCAGCCCCTGCGCCACCGCCTCGCGCTTGACGTCTGAGGCCCAGATGGGGTCGCCGCCGACGCGCGCCACCACCACATCGCCCGGCTGGGGCGGGCGCTCGTCCGTTTCGGATCGTCCGCAGGCGGCCAGGGCGACCATCGCCGACAGGGCCAGGACAGCCATCAGGCGGGGCAGGGACAGAGCGGTCATGGCATGGCTCTCCAGACGGCGGCCGAAATCGTCAGACCCCCTGTCGTTGACAGGGCTAGGGGGGCTGCTTAAGTCTCGCCCGCGCCCAAGTCGAGGGGTTTCAACCCCCTTGAAATCCCTTGGCCGCGCCCCGCCGTGACCCGGCGTTTCGGCTCCATCCTTCCGGCGCGGCCCAGGTCGGTCGCCCACCCACTTTCCGGTTCCCCATGCTCGGCATCGCCAAGAAGCTTTTCGGCTCATCCAACGACCGCAAGGTCAAGGACATGCTCGCCCGCGTCCAGAAGATCAACGCGCTGGAGCCCCAGTTCGAAAAGCTGTCCGACGACGAGCTGCGGATGATGACCCAGACGTTCAAGGATCGTCTGGCCGGCGGCGAGACCCTCGACAAGATTCTCAACGAGGCCTTCGCGGTCGTGCGCGAGGCCTCCAAGCGCACCCTGGGTCAGCGCCAGTACGACGTCCAGCTCGTCGGCGGCATGATCATCCACCAGGGCGGCATCGCTGAAATGCGCACGGGCGAGGGCAAGACGCTCGTCGCCACCGCCCCGACCTACCTGAACGCGCTCGAGGGCAAGGGCGTCCACCTGATCACCGTCAACGACTACCTCGCGCGCCGCGACGCCGAGTGGATGGGCCAGGTCTACCGCTTCCTCGGCATGGACGTCGGCGTGGTGGTCCACGGCCTGTCGCAGGGCCAGCGCATGGCCGCCTATGCGGCAGACATCACCTACGGCACCAACAACGAATTCGGCTTCGACTATCTGCGCGACAACCTGGTTTATGACGTGCGCGAGATGGTCCAGCGCGGCCACAACTTCGCGATCGTCGACGAGGTCGACTCGATCCTGATCGACGAGGCCCGTACGCCGCTGATCATCTCGGGCCCGACCGAGGACCGGTCTGACTTCTACCTCGTCATCGACGAGCTCGTCCGCGAACTGATCCAGGACGAGGACACCTACGACCTCGACGAGAAGCAGCGCCAGGCCCTGCTGTCCGAAGTCGGCTCGGAAAAGGTCGAGGACATGCTGCTGGCCGCCGGCCACCTAGCCGAGGATTCGGCGGGCCTGTATGACCCCGCCAACATCTCGGTCGTCCACCACGTGAACCAGGCGCTGCGCGCCAATCTGCTCTACACGCGCGACAAGGACTACATCATCCGCGCCGGCGAGATCATCCTGATCGACGAGTTCACCGGCCGCATGATGCAGGGCCGCCGCCTGTCCGAAGGCCTGCACCAGGCCATCGAGGCCAAGGAGAAGGTCAAGGTCCAGCCCGAGAACCAGACCCTGGCCTCGGTCACGATCCAGAACTACTTCCGTCTCTACAACAAGCTGTCGGGCATGACCGGCACCGCCGCCACCGAGGCCGGCGAATTCCACGACATCTACAAGATGGACGTGGCCGAGATTCCGACCAACCGTCCGATCCAGCGCATCGACGAGGACGACGAAGTCTATCGCACCATGGCCGAGAAGAACCGGGCCATCTGCGCGCTGATCGCAGAGCGCCATGTGCTGGGCCAGCCGGTGCTGGTCGGCACCGTCTCGATCGAGAAGTCCGAGACCCTGTCCAGCACCCTGGCGGCGCAGGAGTATGAGGTCGAGGTCTGGACCGTGAAGTCCGAGCACGTCGAGCGCCTCATGGCCGAGACCCAGGGCAAGCCCGTCAAGCTGGTCTGGTCGAAGCGCGAGATCGAGAACGACCGTATCGGCAAGGAGGTGCGCAAGCGCCTCGGCGACGCCGCCTTCGACATCGAGACGAAGACCGGAAAGGGCGTGCCGCACAATGTGCTCAATGCCCGCCACCACGAACAGGAAGCCTTCATCGTCGCCGATGCGGGCCTGCCGGGCGCCGTAACCATCGCCACCAACATGGCCGGCCGGGGCACTGACATCCAGCTCGGCGGCAACCTCGACATGCGCATGATGCGCTGGCAGCAGGAACAGCGCGAAGCCGGCGCCGAGCCGGATCACGCGGCCGAACTGGCCGAGCGCGAGCGCATCGCCGCGGAAATCAGCGTCAAGCGCGGCGAGGCCCTGCGCGCCGGCGGTCTGTTCGTGCTGGGCACCGAGCGTCACGAAAGCCGCCGCATCGACAACCAGCTGCGCGGCCGAACGGGCCGCCAGGGCGACCCGGGCTTCTCGAAATTCTACCTGTCCTGCGAGGACGATCTGCTGCGCATTTTCGCCGGCGACCGTCTCGACACCATCATGAAGAACTTCGGCGTCGCCGAGGGCGAGGCCATCAGCCACAAGTGGCTGAACTCGGCCATCGAGACCGCCCAGAAGCGCGTCGAACAGCGCAACTTTGAAATCCGCAAGAACCTGCTCAAGTACGACGACGTCATCAACGAGCAGCGCAAGGCCATCTTCGAGCAGCGCCAGGAGTTCCTCCAGTCCAACGACCTGTCCGAACTGATCGACGAATTCCGCCAGGACACCGTCGTCGACCTGGTCGAGCGGTTCATCCCCGAGAAGGCCTACGCCGAGCAGTGGGACATCGAGGGCCTGGACGAGCGCGTACGCCACATCTTCGGCCTTGAGCTCCCGATCCGCGACTGGGCCGCCGAGGAAGGCGTCTCCAACGAGGAGATGGAAGAGCGCATCATGGCCGCCTCCGAGGCCCGCGCCGCCGAGCGTCTGGCCATCATCGGCGCCGACCAGATGCGCGGCCTGGAAAAGAACTTCCTGCTGCAGATGATCGACATGCAGTGGCGTGAGCACCTGGTTCATCTGGACCACCTGCGCGCCGTCATCGGCCTGCGCGGCTACGCCCAGCGCGATCCGCTGAACGAGTTCAAGACCGAAGCCTACTCCCTGTTCGAGGGCCTTCTGACCAACCTGCGCCAGAACGTGACGCGCTGGCTGATGACGGTGGAGTTCCGCACCGCCCCTCCGCCCCCGCCGCTCGACGTCCAGGACATCCAGGAAATCCACCTGAACCCGCAGACCGGCGAGAACGAGATGAGCCATCCGGCGGCCCAATTGCCCGAAGGCCAGGCCAACGCCGACCAGCGCTCACGTCTGCCGACCAACATGCTGCCCGAGGGCTGGGAACGCACCAGCCGCAACGCGGTCTGTCCGTGCGGTTCGGGCCGCAAGTTCAAGCACTGCCACGGCGCCCTGATCTAAGGCCGCCACGGCGGCCGGTCCGTCAGCGACGGATCGGCTGCTGCCGGTGGTCCAGCACCTCGTAGTGGGCCGCCGTCCGGTCGAACCGCGTCAGCAGCCCCAGCGCCTCTTCGGGCACATAGGCGAGGTCATGCCCGTCGGGCAGGAAGGCCTTCACCGCCTCGATCGACGAAAACCACATGAAGGTCGAGAACTCGGTCTCCGGTCCGTGCTCGCTCTCTATGTCGCGCCGCATCAGGTCGATCAGCTGGAAGCCCTCCAGGCACAGGGCCTCGATGTCCGGGATGACCTGATGGTGGATCACGGCCTGATAGGCGTCTGCATCCTCGCGCCGGGTCCAGCCGCGCCAGACCCTGCAGATCATTCGAACCCCTTGCGGGTCACGGTCGCGACCTCGAGCACCTCGGTCTGCGGCGGGTGGACCGAACGGGCCATGATCTCGACGCGGATGGCCGACTTCGTGTCGTCGACCCACAGGTAGGTGCGCTGCAGTTCGACCTCGAGGCCGGCCCCGGAAATCCCGATATAGGTGTCGCTCCACGGGGTGACCCGCGTCAGCTCCTTCCACGACAGGCGCCGGGCGAGGTCCATCTCGTCCTCGGCCATCGCTGTCAGTTCGTATTCGCTCACAGCCATCGGCGCACGCGGTCCTTGTAGTCGAGATAGGCCTGGCCGAACTTGGCCGTCAGATAGCGCTCTTCCCTCAGGATCACCCCCCAGGTCATCAGCACGAGGCACGGGACGATCAGGGCCATCGCCGTCGGGCTCTGCAGGCCGAGCGCCAGGCCGAGATAGACGAGGGTGAAGCCCACATACATCGGGTTTCGGCTGAAGCGGTAGGGCCCATCGAACACCAGTGCCATCGATGGCGACCACGGCACCACATTGGTCCCGGCCTTGCGGAACAACCCGCCCGCCCAGGTCTCGATCGCCAGCCCGCCGACGATCAGGACGACGGCGATCACCTTCACCGTCATGTCCAGCTCCCACGGAAAGGCGAGGCGCAGCACATAGCGGTCGAGCACCCAGCCAAGCAGCAGGAAGCCGAAATAGATCAGGGGCGGCGGGGCGACGACGCCGGGATGGTCCCGGCGCGGATCGGAAGGCGAAGCGGTCATGCCCCGTTCTACACCGACCGCGGCCGAACCGTCACGCCAGGGTCGAGGCGATCACCAGCGCCCCGAGAAGCCCGACATTCGTCATGAAACCGGACAGGGCCTGTTCGCGGGCCTCGCCCCGCTGATTCCAGAAATCCATCAGCAGGACGCTGGCCAGAACGACGAACAGCATCAGCGCCCCGGCCGCATGGGGCGTCAGCCGCCCGATCGCCAGAACCCCGCCCCAGCCGGCCTCCCACAGCGAGGCCAGACCGACGATGACGCCCGGCATCGGCCAGCCGCGCGCGGCCAGCATGGCCTTGAGGTCATCGAAGATGCGGAAGTGGTTCAGCCCGCCCCAGACGAAGAAGGCGCCGAGCAGGAACAGCCCCGCCTGTTCGATCACCAGGACCGGGCTCACCCGCCCTCCTGGCTCGTCTGGCCCCGCGCCGTCACCCGTCCGCCGCCGGTTTCGATGGCGTCGAGCAGGTCCATCACGTCGTCCAGGCTGTTGGCCTCGCGCGCCGGCTTGTCCCAGCGGATGCGGCTGACGCGCGGAAAGCGCATGGCCACGCCCGACTTGTGCCGGGTAGAGCGCTGCAGACCCTCGAAGGCGATCTCCAGCACCAGGCCGAACTCGCGGTTCGCCTTGACCGATCTCACCGGTCCGAACCGCTCGATCGTGTTGTCGCGCACGAACTTGTCGAGTTGCTTCAGCTCTTCGTCGGTGAAGCCGAAATAGGCCTTGCCGACGGGGGTCAGCGCGCCCTCATCGGTCCAGACCCCGAAGGTGAAGTCGGAATAGAAGCTCGACCGCTTGCCGTGGCCGCGCTGGGCGTACATCAGCACCGCGTCGATCAGGTGCGGGTCGCGCTTCCACTTGA
>CAMLNT010000114.1 GCA_946481425.1 uncultured Brevundimonas sp. | reverse complement strand
GCCACGAGAAGGGCCACGACACCTCCAGCCGGCTGAAGCACAACTTCGGCATGGCCCGGCCGGAAGGCTACCGCAAGGCGGTGCGGCTCATGGATCTGGCCGAGCGCTTCAACCTGCCTGTGCTCACCTTCGTGGACACGGCTGGCGCCTATCCGGGCCTGGGCGCCGAGGAGCGCGGCCAGGCCGAGGCCATCGCGCGCTCGACGGAGCGCGGCCTGACTCTGGGCGTGCCCATGATCGCCACCATCACCGGTGAAGGCGGCTCCGGCGGCGCCATCGCCCTGGCCGCGGCCAACCGTGTGCTCATGCTGGAACACTCGATCTATTCGGTGATCTCGCCCGAAGGCGCAGCCTCGATCCTGTGGCGTGACGGCTCGCGCGCGAAGGACGCCGCCTCGGCCATGAAGATCACCGCGCCCGACCTTGTCGCTCTGAAGATCGTCGACCGCATCATCCCCGAACCGTCGGGTGGCGCGCACGCTGACCGTCTGGCGGCCATGTCCAAGGTCGGCGACGTTCTTGAGGAAGAACTGGACGCTCTGGAGGCTCTCGCGCCTGACGCGCTCCGCCGCCAGCGCGCGGACCGCTTTTACGCGATTGGAAGGCTGGGCTAAACGTCCGGTAGCGGTTCGTTAAGCTTGCTTACCCTACTCGGGCGGGTGTCCATACGCTTGAGTAGGTTTGTGACAAGTGCCCGATCGACAGACCGACCCGGATCTGAACCAGGTTTTCAACCTGAGCCGGGCCAATGTGCTCGTTGTCGATGACGACCCCTTCTCCCTGAAGCTGACCGCCCAGGTCCTGCTGGCCTTCGGTGTGCGTTCGCGCTTTCAGTGCCGATCTGTGTCCGAAGCGGCCGAGATTCTGGAAACCCATCCCATCGACCTGATGGTGGTGGACGCCGACATGCCGGAACAGGACGGCTATTCCTTCGTGCGGCAGGTCAGGACCTCCGGTTCGGACCCCAACGCCTATGTTCCGGTGGTCATGCTGGCCAGCCACACCCGTCGCTCCCAGGTCAGCGGCGCACGCGATTGCGGAGCCAACATCATCATCACCAAGCCGATCAGCCCCATCATGATGCTCGATCGCATCCTCTGGATCGCGCGTTATCCGCGTCAGTTTCTGCACACCGACAGCTATGCCGGGCCCGATCGGCGCCTGAGCGTGTCAGAGCCGCGCGGCTCCGATGAACGGCGGGCGGACATGCGCGCCCGCGCCCGGTCCGTCGACAGCGTGGCGGGGGCCTGATGTCGGTCGTCACCTGGATCATGAAGAAGCCGCCTCTGTCGGCCCTGGTCGATCAGCCCGGCGGAATGTCTGTCCGCACGGGCCTCAAGGCCGCGAGCGAACTGCTGGAGCCGCTGCGCGAAGAGGGCCGCCAGCGGGTAGAGGCCGCTATCGCCGCCCTCGAGCAAAACCTCGAGAACTCCAGCAATGTTGGCGAAGCCGAGGCGCTGGCGTCCGTCTATCGGCTGAGTTCGGCCGTGCTGGACGCCGCAGGCCCGTTCGGGCTCGATGACCTGTGCAAGGCCGCCTTCAGCCTTTGCGAGCTCGCCGACCGTTACAGCCGCGGCGATATGCCGGCAGACCGCCGGAGTCTTGAGGTGCACGTGCACGCCCTGCGTCTCCTCAGTCATCCCGAGGCCACGCCGCCGGAGGCCCGTCAGGTCGTTCTGGACGGCTTGGCAAAGGTCCTTGAGCGTGTGCCGGCCTGAACCAACGGAACGCGGCGGCCGGTCCCGGCATTAAGGCCAAGGTTGTCGAGAGAGGGTTCATGTCGCCGCTTAAAGTGCTGCTTGCCGCCTCTATCGGAGCCGCGCCGCTTGCCGCCTGCGCGACCACCCCGACCGGGATTCCGGCGCCGCCGACCGGCGCCGAGGTCTCAAGCGGCCAGGACTGCGCCGTCTTCGCCGCCATCGCCCGTGAGCATTACCGGTTCGCCGAGAATGCGCCGCCACCGCTGTGGGCTACGGTCGAGGAGGAGGACGGCCGCTATTTCGTCCAGTGCGACTGGCCGCGGCTCGGCGTGCCGATGTCGGGTGAGACCTATGATCCGGATCGCGCGACGCCGGGTCGGTTCAGCTGGGTGAAGTTCGAGCGCCCTCGCTATCTCGGCACGCGCGCCCTGGTCGCCACAGGCATCATGCACGGGCCGCTGGCCGGCATGGGCTATGAGTGCGAGGTCGTCTCCGGCATCGCGGGCTGGACCGTCACCAACTGCCGCAACACCTGGGTTTCCTGATCAGGAACGGGCTGGCGCAAGGCGTCGGCGCGGCCTAGATCGTTCGCATGGCCGCCCCGGAGACTCCGACAGAATCCTTCAAGCGCGCGCTCGCCCATGCGGCGCGCGCCCTGGCGGAAAAGGCCGAGCTGGAGGTCGCCTTCTCGGGTGAGCGGCCGGGCGTGCGCGACGGCATCGCCTATCTGCCCCAGCCGCCTCGCGACCTCGAAAGCCCGGAGGCGCAGGGCCTGCGCGGGCAGGCCGACCAGCTGGCCCTCAGGGTCGCCCATCACGATGAGGCGGTCTTCGCCAGAAGCCGACCCTCCGACCCCTCGGCCCAGCGTGCGTTCGAGGCCGTCGAGGTCGCGCGGATCGAGGCGCTCGGCGCCCGCGCGCTCGGCGGGGTCCGCGCCAATCTGGCCACGGCGCTGGATCAGCGGCTGTCGCGGCTCCTGACCGCGCCGTCGGTCAAGCTGTTGCCCGTCGATGAGGTTCTGGCCCTTGTCGTGCGCGAGCGCCTGACCGGCGACGCGCCGCCTGACGTAGCCCAGGCCAGCGTTGAGGCCCTGCGCGGCGAGATCGAGCACAAGGCCGGCGCGACGCTCGACCGGCTTGACGCCGCCATCGAGGACCAGGCCGCCTTCGCCCAGATCGTCCGCCAGGCGCTCAAGGACCTCGACCTGGATCCGTCCGCCGACGACGTCGACGACTCGTCCGATCAGGAGGGCGACGAAGACCAGGGCGACGACGCCTCCCAGCCCGACGACCAGGACGACGACCAGTCCGATCCCGGCGAGGGGCAGTCCGCCCAGGACCAGGCCCAGGCCGAACGCCGCGAAACCGATCAGGTCGAGCGCTCCGCCGAGGGCATGGCGGAAGCCGACGCCAATCCCGACGACGAGTCCGAAGGCTCCGCGGACGGGGAGGTGCCCAACCGGCCTGAACTGTCGGACGACGGCCGCGCCCGCGCCTATCGCATCTTCACCACCCGCTTCGACGAGGTCGTGGAGGCCGACGAGCTGTGCGATCCGATCGAGCTCGGCCGCTTGCGCGCCCTGCTGGATCAGCAGCTGTCGAACCTGTCCAACGTCGTCGCGCGCCTGGCCAACAAGCTCCAGCGCCGCCTGATGGCCCAGCAGAACCGCTCCTGGATGTTCGATCTGGAGGAGGGCATGCTCGACACCGCCCGCCTGACCCGGATCATCACCGACCCGACCGCACCCCTGTCGTTCAAGGCCGAGAGCGACATGCCGTTCCGCGACACGGTCGTGACCCTGTTGCTCGACAACTCTGGCTCCATGCGCGGCCGGCCAATCATGGTGGCGGCCGTCTGCGCCGACATCCTGGCGCGCACGCTGGAGCGCTGCGGGGTCAAGGTCGAGATCCTGGGCTTCACGACCCGCGCCTGGAAAGGCGGCCAGTCGCGTCAGGCCTGGGTCGAGGCCGGCAAGCCGCCGATGCCCGGCCGCCTGAACGACGTTCGCCACATCGTCTACAAGGCCGCCGACGCGCCCTGGCGGCGCGCCAAGAAGAACCTCGGCCTGATGATGCGCGAGGGGCTCCTCAAGGAGAATATCGACGGCGAGGCGCTCCAGTGGGCGCGCCAGCGGCTGGCCGCCCGGAGCGAGGAGCGCCGCATCCTGATGGTCATCTCCGACGGCGCGCCCGTCGACGATTCCACCCAGTCGGCCAATGCGGCGCTGTATCTCGACAAGCACCTGCGCCAGGTCATCGCCGAGATCGAGAGCGACGCCGCCGTCGAACTGCTGGCCATCGGCATCGGCCACGACGTGACCCGCTGGTACAAACGCGCCGTCACCATCGTGGACGTCGAACAGCTGGGCGGGGTCATGGTCGAAAAGCTGGCCGAACTGTTCGACCGCGCGCCCGCCGTCCCGACCAAACGCAAGATCCGGAGGGCCGCATGAGGCGCTTTCTCGGGCCGCTTCTGGCGAGCCTTCTCGCCGCCTGCGCCACGACGCCGGAGCTCGGCTGGCAGGCCCGCCACGCCGCCGCCGAGGCCCTGCGCGAAGCCGTCCGCTTCGCCGAAGAACCGCTGCCTCTGGCCTGGACGGATGCGCCGGTCACCGCCCGACCCGTGCCGATCAATGACGCGGAGCTGGAGGCGGGCACGGGCCAACTGGTCTATGCGGGAGGCGTCGAGATCAGGTCTGATTTCAATCGCCTTCATGGTCTTTCTGATATCAGGTTCGAAGACGCAGCGGCCTTCTGGTCCGTCTCGGACGAGGGTCTGCTGGTCCGTGGCCGCGTCCAGCTCGACGACTCTGGCCGGCTGATCGGCGTCGAGGGCGTCCAGGTCCGCCCGCTGGTCGATCCGGATAATCAACCATTGATTCCGAAATACCTCGCCGACGCCGAGGGCCTGGCCCTCATGCCCAACGGCGAACTCCTCGTCAGCTTCGAACGCGACCACCGCGTCTGGCGCTATGACCGGGAAGGGCGGTGGCTCGGTGAGCGGGTGATCCCGGATTTTCCGTTCACGGAGAACGAGGGGATGGAAGGCATCACCCAGGCGTACGGCGACGCGTGGTGGGCGTCGGGAGAAGGTGGCGGGCTGTGGCGCTGCGACGAGGTTTGCGAGCCCTGGGTCCATCCGCCAGATGGCGCGCCCACCGACGACGACCTGCGCCAGGTGTCGTTGGCGCAAAGCCCTATCGGCTCGGATATCTTTGTCCTGAGGCGGGCATACCATTCAGACCGGAACACCAACACGATTGAAATCGAGCGGATCGACATCGATCGCTTCCGGGCCGCCGGCAATCCCTGGCGCTCGCTCGCCACCTTCACCGCGCCCGCCACCGTCGACAACTTCGAAGGCATCGCCGCCGTGCGGCGGCCGGACGGCGGGGTGCGCCTCTACATCCTGTCGGACGACAACTTCAATCCGGGCCAGCGGACGCTGCTGCTGGCGTTCGATGTGGTCGGCTAGACCTTCTCGCTGACCTTGATCGCCACCCGGCACCCGGCCTTGATGACGGCGGTCAGAACCTCGTAGCCCGGGGCCTCGTGCGAGCCTTGCTCGACGGCGTGGTCGTGGTGGCCCAGCTCGTCCTCGCGGAACTGGCGGAACTCGGCCGACAGGGCCTCGTCGCGGCCCTCCCATTCGTCGGCCTGGTTGGCGTAGTGCTCGGCGATGACGGTTTCGACCGCCTCGGTGCAGGCATGCGCCGCCTTCTCGCCCAGCAGGGCCGTGCCGACGCCCAGTCCATAGGCGGCCACACGCCACAGCGGCGTCATCAGGGTCGGGCGGGTGTTGTTCTCGGTCAGGAGCGCATTGAAGCGATCCAGATGGACCTGCTCCTCGCCCTCCATGCGGGCCATGTCGTCGGCCATGTCGGCGCGGCCGGCGGCGCGGAAGACGTCCTTCTGGCCACGATAGATCTGAACCGCCGCCATCTCCCCGGCGTGGTCGACGCGCAGCATTTCCTCGAGCCTCCGCCGCATCTGGCCGCGGCCGGGGCGGGGGAGGCGTACGTCACGGTTCACGGTAGAGCCTCGGTTGTCTCGCATCGCGCGGCCGCGCCGCCGCCGCCAGGCTGAAGCCCGCCAGAACCAGCGACAGGACCGCGTTCCATGCGGCCATGGACAGACCCAGCCAGCTCCAGGCGATGTCCGCGCAGCTCGGCGCCGCCTGCGGCGCCTGCAACTGGCTCAGGAGGTCCGTCGTGTCGATCGGCCCGCTCACGCCCAGGCAGGTCGCTGGCAGCTCCCACCAGCCCTGCTCACCGCCCGCATGAAAGGTCGCGGTGATGGCGCCCGTCAGGAAGATCGCGAACAGGAAGAAGGCCGACAGCCGCGGCGTGCCCTTGGCCCGGCTGATGAGGGTCCAGATCACCGCCGGCCCCGCCACCGCCAGGGCGGCCCAGTAGACCTCGCGCTGGCGCAGGCACATCAGGCACGGCGCCAGCCCCTGGCTCTCGAACCAATGCGCGGCCCCCAGCATCGCCGCCGAAGCGGCCACGGCGAAGGCGGCCCACCAGTTCAGGATCATGCGAAGCAACGGCATGGCGATCTCTTAGCCCGCCCGCGAAGGTCCGTCGATCACTGGAAGAACCCGGCGATTCCGGCCGCCCACGACGCGCCGTAATAGAGGCCCAGCGCCACCGCCGTCAGGCCGCTGGCCCACACGGTCGCCACCACTGCTCCGCCCAGGACGAACAGGCCGTCGCGCTGGATCAACCCGACCGCCAGCAGGGCGAGTGCGATGGACGGCACGGTGTTCACCATCGGCAGGACGATGGTGATCGTGGCCACGATCATGAACAGGGCGGCGAACCGCTCTCCGAATCCGGTCGAAAACGCTTTCAGGCGCGGCCGGCTCAGCCGCTCGAACCAGCCCATCCGCTTCTCGGCGAAGTCGGCCATACGGTCGAGCCAGGACTGGGGCGCGCGACGCGACAACAGCCCGTTCGGCAGCCACGGCTCCTTCATGCCGATCAGCATCTGCCCGGCGAGCAACAGGATCGGCACCCCGATCACCTGCGGCACGCCGTACAGCGCCGGCACCAGGCACGGGATCGACAGGATCAGGATCAGAAGGCCGAAACTCCGCTCATCCAGCCGGTCGCGGATTTCCCCCAGCGTCAGACCCTGACCACCGCCGGCCGTCGCCAGCGCGCGCGTCAGGCCGATGAACCCGCTGGAGGCGTCGTCAGTGTGGGCGTCGTTGGGGATCGTCATCGGGTCCGCATATGAGGCGGTTCGCTCGCCAAATGAAGTCCGTCGGCTCATCGCACGGACGAATGACGGCCGGATTAATCCCCGCTTCGAAGCGGGGACGCACCGTCATCTTCAGTCACCCCCGGACGAACCCGCAGGGCGAAAATGCGGGGCCTGAACGCAGGCGCATCAACGGGGTTCGGGTCCCAACTCTCCGCTCCAGTGCGTCCGGGATGACGTTTGGAGACCGGGGACGAAAAAGAATCTTCGCCCGCTAATCCCCCACCTGTCTGGCGCACCCCATACTCCTGAGGTCCCCA